>CAYVVK010000760.1:0-3349 GCA_964454855.1 uncultured Phaeodactylibacter sp.
GTCACAGGGATGGGGAGGGCACTCGTCGAAGGCCATGATGATGTCGGCGCCGATCGCCCTTTGTATGTCTATTGCCCGTTCGGGGCTGAAAAAGTGGGAGGAACCATCGATGTGCGATTGAAAGGTGACGCCCTCTTCCGTAATTTTCCGGCGGCTGCTCAGCGAGTATACCTGGTACCCGCCGCTATCGGTGAGTATGGGGCGGCTCCAGCCATTAAAGCGGTGCAGCCCTCCGCCTTTCTGCAGTACCTCTGTGCCGGGCCTGAGGTAGAGGTGGTAGGTATTGCCCAGTATGATCTGTGCCCCCACTTCCTCCTCCAGCTGGCGTTGGTGAACCCCCTTCACGCTGCCCAGTGTGCCCACCGGCATAAAAATGGGGGTTTCTATGGAGCCATGAGCGGTTTCGATGCGCCCGGCGCGTGCGCCGGACTGCGGGCCGGTATGTTGAAGCGAGAATGTGAGCAAGCGATTATGATTTTTAAATGCGATATCGGTGTTTGTCCAGCTTGAGCATGACCGCCATCATGATGGTAAAGCCCATGAGGGAGGAGCCTCCCTTGCTGATAAAGGGCAAAGGGATGCCGATGATAGGCATCAGCCCCATGGTCATTGCGATGTTGATGAAGAAGTGAATGAAGATGACGCCCGCCACGCAATAGGCATAGTGGCGCGCGAAGTTGGAGCGCTGCCGCTCCGCGATGATGGTGATGCGCAGCAGGAGTAGCAAAAACAGGGCGACAATGCCAAAGGAGCCGATGAAACCCTGTTCTTCGCCAATGGTGCAGAAGATGAAATCTGTGGACTGTTCCGGTACAAAGTTGCCCTTGGTCATGGTCCCTTTAGTAAAGCCTTTGCCCCACAGCCCCCCTGAACCTATGGCCGTTTTGGATTGCACCAGGTTGTATAGAGAGCCCCGCTCATCTGACTTGTCCGGCTGTAGCCAAACATTGATCCGGTCTTGCTGGTGGGGCTTCAGTATCTCATTGAATGCGTAGTGAGAGGCGAAGGAGATGCCGTTGCCAAGGATCAGAAAGAAGAGGAGCATGGCCACCAGGCGGCCATTGCGCTGCTGGTACTGAATGACGGAGAGGGCGCCGAGGGCGGCGCTGACGGCGCCGAAGGCTATGAGTGTATAGACGTTGCCTTCTTTCAACAGGAAATAACTACCCAGAGCGAGGATAGCTGCGCCGCCCATCCAGTAAAGGCGCTTTTTGTCCTTCAGATTATAGGCAAGCACGAGCGAGCTTAGGGCCAGAAGGCCAAGGGCGATGTGCAGGGGTTCGTAGACCAGGCCCAGTATCAGCAGGCCCCCCATCATTCCCCCGGCAACGTAATAATTGGCGGATAATCCCTCCCGGAAGAGGACCAGCAGAAAGGAGAAAAAGACCAGTGCCGAACCGGCATCCGGCTGAGCGAGTATCAGGATGATGGGCGCCAGGATGATGAGAAAGGAGATGCGCTGGGAGCGCCCGTTCCGCAGGTTTGTGCTGTAGGAGCTCAGAAAGCCGGACAGGGCCAGTGCCGTGCCGAATTTCGCGATCTCCGAAGGCTGGAATGAGAACCCCCCAAAGGTAAACCAGGAAGTGGCCCCCTTGATATGAGTACCCAGGAAGAGGACAAGGATGAGCAGAAGGAGTGAGAAGCCGTAAATAGGGTAGGCAAAGGTTTGCCAGATCTTCCAGTCCAGCAGCATGATGACGGCGAAAAGCAGGGCGCAGATGCCGATCCAGATGGCCTGCTTGCCGGCGTCGGTGCTGAAGAAATTACTCCAGCTCATACTGCGGAATTCTTCATAACCTACGGAAAAGATCATCAGCCAGCCCACGCCGGTGAGGGCCAGAAAAAGACAGAAGGATACCCAGTCGATGTGCCCCAGTATAGGGCTTTCCTCTCCGCGCTGACGGCGCTTCCTTCTACGCATTTTTCAAATTTAGATTGAATAACTTCTAGTAATAGTTGACCAGCTCCCGCGGCCTGATGTTGTCATCACGCACCAGGTAAATGCCCTTGTAGTCTCTCTCCAGGATGTACTTCAGGCGCAGGGCGTCCAGCTTGCTGGCAAAAGCACCGGCCCGAAGTTTGTAATAGGGCTTGGAGTGCACCCAGTCTACCGGAATAGAAGGGTAGCGGTACTGAAAGGACTGTTTGACGCTTTCCAGGCGCTGCCGGTCGGGCGTAGCCAGTATTTGTATACGCCAGCCTTCCACAAAAGTTTTCGCTTCATTGATCTCCTTAAAACGGTCCAGCATCTCCCCGATGGGAGGGTCTTCTTCCACCACCACATTCTGGGCTTCCAGGGAAGAGGTACTGCAGATGGCCAGCAGCAGGAATAAAAATAAGGGTCGAAACATGATGTTCATTTTGCTTTTGAAACAGGCAGCTGGCATCAAAAGGCGATGTCGCTGCTGTGGTCAGCAAATATAATATAATTTAAGCGGATAAACCGGGGAATAGGCAATCCAGGCTGCTGAGTGACAGGCTGGTAGGTGCTGTGCTCAGCTTACAATGGCCAGCCCGGAGGAGCTGCCTAGGCGCTGGGCGCCGGCTTCGATGAAGCGCTCCGCGTCCCAGCGGGAGCGGATGCCCCCGGAGGCTTTGATCCTGGCCTTGTCGCCAACCACACTTTTGATCAGGCGGACGGCCTCGATGGTGGCGCCCTGCCCGTTGAAACCGGTGGAGGTTTTTATATAGTCAGCACCGGCATTCAGGCAGATCTCACACAATTTGGTGATCTCTTCGTCTGTCATCAGGCCGGTTTCCAGTATTATCTTGATGACTTTGCCCTTGAGGTGGGCCGCAGTCGTCATGCTGTCGATATCATTAGACACGAAATTCCAGTTGCGGTTCTTGACCGCACAGATGTTCACCACCGCATCTACTTCGTCGGCACCGTCGTCAATGGCTCTCTTAACCTCTTCCACCTTAGAGGGGGTGGTGGCGTACCCCATGGGGAAACCAATGACGGTTGCTACTTTCACTCCTTTGCCACGTAGCTGCCCGGAGGCGTAGCTGGCATAGAAGGGCGGTACACATACCGCTGGAAATCCATGTTGCACAGCTTCTTCACACAAGCGCTTGATATCCTGCAGGGTACAGTCCGGTTTTAAGATCGTATGGTCAATGTAACCAGCTAAGTTCATCCTGTTTTACGGGGTTTAGTCCTGTGGTATTTCTGAAAAAGCTGCAATATAAACTAAAAAATGCAATAAAGTAAGGCGACAATGTGAATTGTCGCCTTACTTTAACAGCCCTCTACGGCCTGCTGAATCAGGCTCTACCATGGCAGTGTTTATATTTCTTGCCACTGCCACAGGGGCAGGGGTCGTTGCGCCCTACTTTCTTTTCGGTG
>CAYVVK010000761.1:0-3326 GCA_964454855.1 uncultured Phaeodactylibacter sp.
ACAGAAGGCGGAACCAGCTTTCTTCCATCATATGAGGGTCGAGGCGGGGCCAGCGGTTGTACTCCGCTTCGTCTGCTTCCACAATGGGCAGGGCAATGGCCTCCTCCGAGAGGCAGGCAAAGCCCAGGTGTAGAGGCGAAGCGGTGGCCTCGTCGCGCAACTGCTGGACGGGGTCCAGTCCGAACGCATTATTGGGGTGAGCCCCATCCGTTTGCAGGCGGCCGAGGAAAGGAACTACATTCAACTGCCATTCCGGGCTGGAGGGCGGCGAAAGGCTATAGTCCTGGAGGCTGTTTAGTACCGCCGTTTGCTGCCCGCCGGGCGTCGCCTGCAGGTTGGCAAAGCCTGCTCGCCCGGCAGGCTGGGTGCGGATCCATTGCGGCACGCTGGCTTCCACCAGGAGCACTTGATCGGCCAGGCTTTCATCCGTTTCGATGTCTAGTAAGGCAATGGCCAGCTCCTGAGAGAAACCCTCGCCGAACAAGTGTATGGGCGGTACGTCCTGTTGGACAACCAGCACAATATACTCGCCTGCCATTTGAACCGTCCACTTTTGCTTAAGCTGTTCGCTGCCCGGCGAACCCACAAAGAAGCTCAGGCCGAGAAAGCCATCCTCATCATTCACTTCGATCTGCCCTTTCGGGAAGGTAAACTCGAAATGGCCGCCGGCATCGGTGGTTATCTTCTGGAAGAAAGAGACTACCGGAGGGTCATCTCTCCATAGTTCGATTCGCTGATCGGGAATTCCCCTTCCCACTTCATTGATCAGCCGGCCGGTAATGGTGATGGTGTCGGGAAGTTCATCCAATGTTGGCCCGAAGCGGCCTCCTGCTTCCGCCAGGTGGGCATCCGTAAGCGGCCGGCCGGCCAGGTATTCTACAAAGGAGCGGAACCGCAGAGGAGTGGCCAGGCGCACCTCCTGGGTGCCTGTCCAGCGGGCAACTTCAGTAGCGCCACTCCGCTCTACCCTCAGCAATTGATGTTCGGCAACCGCCAGGAACTGCCAGCTCTGCCCCGGCGCAAAGGCAAACAGCAGTTCGCCGGAAGGCTGTTCCTGAAGCAGGGAAGGAGGCAGGCTATGCTGGTTGAGCAGTATGCGCATGCTGTGGCGGAAGTGCTCCATCCCTCCTGCTTTGGCATCGGCCAGGCTTTGCCCACTGAGCTGTTGGCCCTCCAGTGTCAGCGCCAGTGGCCAGGAGATCAGGTTGCGGGCCTCCAACAGGCCATTGGCCAGGTAAGACTCCTGCCAGCTGCTGCCATCGTATTGGATGGTGGCGCCAAAAGTAAGGTTGCCGGCAGAAGAAGCGAAAAGGTCCGCTTCGGTGTGCTCGCCGGGGCTGTCCAGAAGGAACTTTCCCCAGCGGCAGGCCAGCAACAGTTCTACGAAGGCGGAAGTGAGGGATAGCTGGGGTATGCCCTGGCCTTCCCCTTCAAGCTTGAAAGTGAGCGTGGCAAAACCAGGCATCGGTTCATTACCCGAACGGCTGAGTTGCCAGCCGGGAAGGGCTTGTACGTCAGGTATGCCGTCTAAGGCCAGGCTGTCCCACTGAAATTGAATGCTTCTCTGGTGGTAGAAGGCTTTCAGGTTCCGGGGGGGCAGGCCTTTCAGTAAGGTTCCGCTCGATGATGTAGGGGCTAGGGTTTCCGTCCCCGGAGAGATCTGGAATTCTACTTCGCTTTCCCAGGCCAGGCGGGCGGCATTGCCCAGCCGTATGGCGAAAGAAGTGAACAGCTCGTACTTCCCGGCAGACAGGCCCAGCCGGAGTTTTGCACTTTTAAGGTTTAGCCCGGCCCCGCCGGGCGTTTCGGCAGTATTCCAGAGTGCCTCTTCCTCATCTTCAATGACAACAGGGTCCAGGGGGAGCTGCCATTCCATATCGAAAAGGAGGAATTTTACGACAGGGTCGCTAAGTGTAAGGAGGCCTTCTCCTACGGTGGCCTGGGTGAAACACAGGCGGGGAATTTGGCCAGCCGGGCCTGCGGAAACCTCCAGGGGCCAGTCGACAAGGCTGCCGGCTACGGCAAGGGTGGTTTCCCCGTTTTGCAGGTCAAAAGTGAGGCGCACTACATTGCTGAGGTGTTCCTGTTCTTTTTCTTCGGTAAGCGGCAACTGGAGCCGCCCTTTAATTTCTGCCAACTGCAGGGCGCTGCCTTCGAGTTGAAGCCGTTCCAGGGTGAGGGGGTAGAAGTGCAGCCCGAGGAAATCCAGTTTGTCCACAGCGGTATTGCTATCGTTGGAGAGCCGCCATTCATAGCCTTGCAGGTAATTATGGCTCCTGCCGAGCGCCTCCGGGTCATTGACGTCCTGGGCTTCTGCGGAACGTTTTCTTTCGAAAAAGCTGATATCGCCGGTTTTTTCCATAGGCAAGCCCTTAAACCAGAGTTTCCAGCTGGACTGCCCGACGGGGAGCGCTTTGCTTTCCAGTAAAGTGGTCATCTGGTATATGGCGCCACTGCCTTCCAGTTCGAGGGGCGACTGAAGCAACGAGCCTGTCTTTTTAGTGGCGCTTCGGTGCAGGCCCCGCTGATCGCGCAGGCTTTCCAGTGAGCTGTCGCTGGGTAAATGCTCCTTATGGGCGGCCATGGCATGGGCGGTGATCTTATAGGTATGGCCGTTTTTTTCGAGGTCTCCGGAAATGCCTTTCAGGGCAGATGCCCCTTCAATGGTTATGCCCCCTGGCCAGGAGTCGGAGGTGGAAACCAGCCCCATGCTGCCAGGATAGGCTTCCATATTTAATTCCAGGGTGGCCCCCCATTCCAGCGGCTCGGCCAGGTTTTTCAACTGTATGACGTTGCCGTTGGCCTTTGTAAAAGCCTCCACGGCGTCGAGGCTGGCCAGGCTGGCGAGTGTGGAGAGCTCCTCCCAGTGTTCGCCAAAGGAAATGCGAGAAAGAGGCCGGGGAGGCTCAGGAGGAGGAGCGCCCGGCAGTGGAGCAATAATATTGGGGTCCTGAGGTTTTTTGGGCAGTTGGGCCAATGCGTGCAGCTCATCATTGTATGGCAGGTCGAGCCGGTATTTCAGTTCCAGCAGGCTGAAAGCAGAAGGCAGGGCACTATCGCCTGCTTCCAGCGCCAGGCCGGAAGGCTCGAGGGCCAGCCCCGGCAGCGACAAGGCTACCAGCGCCAGATCCGGGCTGGCCTGCCAGGCGGGAGCTGCTTTCAGGCCCTCGGTGGGCCGGAGCAGCAGCCAGGAAGCCGCTCCGTTTTCTCCGGATTCGAAGGCCCAGTTGTTTTCCGGCAACTCAAAGGGGACGAGCTGCCGGCTGGCAGCCGGATAGTTGGCGGGCCGGCGGTTCTGGGTCATCGGTAAAGCCTGTATCATGGGC
>CAYVVK010000762.1:0-3319 GCA_964454855.1 uncultured Phaeodactylibacter sp.
CGCGAATTCTTCTTCGGCGGCGCAGACGCTTACCGCCTGATCGTCAACGACGATTTCTCCGGTGATTTTTTCCCGGCAAAGGTGCACCCCCGCAGCGAAACGGTTGACTTCCAGCGCGGAGAGGTGGAATGGCGGGGGGGTAACTTGTACTTTGATCAGTGGCGGTATGATATGGAGGTGGAGTATATTGATTAGCCGTCCCTTCATGTTTATCGGCTGTTCTTCAGAGCATGTTTAGCCTCCAAACTCCAGGCATGCTCAAGGGCTATGGGTACTTCAGGAGGAATTATTCTGACAGCAGATGGATCATTTCATCTATATCAGTCCTGGACTGGCCGATAGTATTATGCATTACAGCTACAGCACTGTGGCAAAATTCACTAGCTACATATGTCGGAGCCGTAAGTAAGAAAAACTCTTTTCGATCTTAGATCCTGCCTCATTCTTTCCTTCAACCAGGGTAAAGTCCAAAAAAAATAAAAAAAGAGGAAATAAAATGTCACCTCCTCTAAATGAATGGTAATAAATATAGGTATAAAGCAGTAGGCAAACCGTCTAAAAATTGGACAACCTTAAAAACCCACAGCCCCCCCTTTCATAAATTGCTTAGTATCAGCTTAATAAAAAGCTGACACTTTTCTTGTGCTATTATGTGATAGAGACGGAAGAAAAGATGACTTGATCAAGAATTAAAAAACTTGAACACCGTGGAATCCAATATGTTGCCAGAATCTGCCAATTTTCAAAAGCGTATAGCTTTTACTCTAGACAAGCACCCGAGCTACACTATCGTTTTTTTAGCTGGCTTTCCAGTCTTGTTTTCCGCCATTACGTATCTGATTGTGGTTCCCCTGCTAAGCCTTTCCAACCTACCCGGTTTAAAATACGCTGTGAGCATACTTTCAGAGCGCGGATTCATTCCCTATATAATCGTTTTTTTCTTTTGGGTAATGATCAGCCTTCTGGTGCTCAGCTACCTGAAAATACGGTTTGAAGAATATGCCTTCGGAGTAGTGCGGAACCAGTTAAAGCTACAGGATTCAATGGTCTATACCGATTCCAAGAAAATAATTAAGGATCTGGGAAAAGAGCCGTTTCAGCAATTCGAAAACAGCTTGATCGTTCGGCGGCTAAAGCAGGGGATGCAGCGGCTTTTCAATACACAGGAAACCAATGCCTTAACAGAGTATTTTAAGCAGCGAAGTGAAATCGAATACTCGGAAATGGATTCCAGCTTTTCCACCATCAAATATTTTAATTGGTTGATTCCCACTCTTGGATTTATTGGAACGGTTTTAGGCATTGGAATAGGTATTGCCGGCTTCGCCACTTTGATTCAGAGCGCCCAAAATTTTGATGAAATTAAGGAATACCTGCCGCAAGTCACGGTCAGTTTGGGCGTTGCCTTTGATACTACTTTTCTGGCCCTTATTCTGAGCGTGGTGGGGATGTTTCTGACTTCCAGCATTTCCAAAAAATATTCCAATCTGTTGGAGGAGATCGACGCCTATTGTCTCGACGATATTTCCAGCCGGTTTAAAATTCACAGTACTACTGCGGAGGAACTAAAGGAGGTATTGCGGGAAGTGAAAGACGAAATAGGCAACTTACTGAATGTCAATCGAATCGAGACCAGCAACCTTTTAGAGGCCCATTTTTCGAATCTTCATAAAATACTTAATAACCTGCCCCTGCCTCAAACAGACCTGCGGCCTGTCATTGTGTATTTGAAAAAAATTCAGGACGTGCTGAAAAATGATAGCCCTGAAGCAGAGAATAATCAATCAACAACCGAAAAGTAAATTTTCGACAATTAAAATCCAAAGTAGAGCAATATGCCAAAGCGCTCAAGACAGGAACAGAATGTTTTTAGCCTTGCTTTTGTCGATGTCTTCGCCAATACGCTTGGCGCATTAGCCTTTATCCTGATTCTGGTTATCCTATTAATTGGAATAAGTTTTGGGAAGCCGAGATTGCTTACAGAAAGTTTACCAGAGGCTTATCATAATGTTCCCTATCAAGTATGGCTTTCAGCCCGAGATGGGGGCGGCCTTTTTCAATGGGAGATCTTCGATGGAGTCCTTCCCGAGGGATTAGAAATGGTAGATTCTCTGGGGGGGGTGATTCGTGGGATTCCGCGGTTGGGGTCCGGAGCGTTAGAAAGTAAAACGTTTGAATTCGTGGCCAGAGTCACAACGGGCAATGATAGCACTAAAGCCGATCGGCGGCGGTTGGAATTAACTGTACATCCCAGCTTTGTTCAAGATCTGGAAATCGCTACCGGGGAAGAACTGCCCATCGCCATTTTGGGAAAAACTTATCCGTTGACATTAGCGGCAATGGGAGGACAACCGCCTTATCATTGGCGCTTAGTGAACTCTACTATTAATGGATTAACCTTAGAGGGCAATGGCCGGTTTTCTGGAACCGTTGCTGCTGCTCCCGGACAGCACCAACTGACTGTTGAAGTCAATGATCGCAGAAATCAACGGATTCGAAGAAACTTTTCATTCGAAGTGATCGAGATAGAAGAGCCCCCGGAAATTCCGGAGTTGGTAATAAAGACCGATTCCTTGCCTTCCGCTTCAGAAGGAAAAAGATACCGTCTCGCATTTGCAGCCGAGGGAGGGTTGCCTCCTTACCAGTGGCGGGTGAACGGTACGCTGCCGCCTGGGCTGGAAGCTTTACCGGAAGGCTTTCTTACTGGTGCGCCCACCCGACGGGGGAATTACTCAATTAGCCTTGCGGTCACATCCGAAGACGGCAAGCAGGCCGTTCAAGAAAATCTGCTCTTGTCTGTGTTGCCGCCTCCGCCGGAACAGATCGATCCCGTTCAAATAGTAAGTCCGGAAAAATTACCGGAGGCTTCGGCAGGACGACCTTATTCATTGGCCTTATCAGCAAATGGAGGAATCCCTCCCTACTCCTGGGGAATAGATGCACCTGCAGAAGAATTCACCCTTCAGTCCAATGGGGTGCTGACTGTTGAAGAGGCATTGCCGGGAAATTATAAGATGACGGTGAAAGTCGAGGATTCAGATGGCCGTCCTAACCAGAAGCGGCTTTCTTTGGAAATATTCCCTTCTATTCCGGATTTGAATATCGGAATGGAGCGATTACCAAGCGCCGTTAAAAATTATCAATTCTACGCTCCCCTGACAGCATCGGGAGGTTATCCCCCTTATCGATGGGCCCTGAATGGTGACCTGGAATTACCCTCCGGATTGACATTAGATAGTGTAGGCGGGCTCATTACAGGAATGCCCGGGCCGAATCCATCCGCGCCCGACACCAGATCCGCCACCCTCGCCCGCTTGGC
>CAYVVK010000763.1:0-1063 GCA_964454855.1 uncultured Phaeodactylibacter sp.
GCCGCTCCCAGCACCTGCCCGCTGTTCAGGGAGTATGCACCCTGAAAGAGGGCGGCCAGCACAGAGGCCAGCAGGAACACCAGCAGGCTGCCGGGCGACGACAGCCAGGATAAAGAGGCTGCCTGCCAGCGGAGAGTACGTTCTGCACGCAGGCTCAGGTGCGATTCTTTCATAGATTCTTCTCGCTTAACGATGGGTGGGGGTAATAATCAAAGCTTTGCAGTTGCCTGGCCAGTTCGGTGGCGGCTTCCGCTACACGTGGCGTAAACCCGAGAAGGTAGAGGCCATCCATCGCGATGATACGCCCCTGCTTCCCGGCGGGTGTTTGCAGCAGGCCGGGCACCTGCAGCAACCCTTCCCGGCCGCCCAGGCTTTGCAGGCCGCTGTCGAAGAGCAGCAATACGTCGGGCTGTACCTCTATCAGGCCTTCGGCCGAAAGGGCGCGGAAGCCTTCAAATTCGGTGATGGCGTTCTTCCCGCCCGCCAGCTCGATCATTGCAGAAGCAGGGGTTTCCCGGCCGGCTACCATCATGCTGCCCTTGCCCCGGGCGTAGATAAAGAGTATTTTGGGGACGTGGCCCTGCCGGCTTTTCACTTCTTCCAGTTCCAGTACCTGTTTGCGGTGTGCTGCCTCCAGGCGGGCAAGGGCCTCCTCCCCGCCCAGCTTTTCCGCCAGTACGCGGGCTTGTTTCATGGGTTTGTCCAGGGAGTATGCCCCTTCCAGCAGCAACATCTCCACGCCAGCCTGCTTCAGGCTTTGCAGGGCTTCTGTCTCACTATCGGCGCTATCGGCAATGATCAGGCCGGGCTGCAGGCCCAGCACCGCCTCCACATTCAACTGGCGCACATGGCCCAACTGGGCCAGGCTTTTTACTTTTTCCGGCGGGTAGGTGCTCGTCACATCCACTCCCACCAGCTTTTCTCCCTGCCCCAGCGAAAAGAGGGTTTCTGTTATCGCTCCGGAAAGGGATACGATGCGCTGATAATCTTTTTCTGTTTGGGAAGCCGGCGAGCTGTCCTGGCAGGCTGCCAAAATAAAGCAGCAAACCAGAACAGCCGCGGC
>CAYVVK010000763.1:1073-3319 GCA_964454855.1 uncultured Phaeodactylibacter sp.
GCACGGTACATGGATCTCATCATTGGGTTTTGATTAACTTTCGGGTAAGCTGTTCGCCTTCGAGCCGGATCGTCAGGAAATAGGTGCCGGCAGGGATATTCCAAACGGGTAGTGTTTGCACATTAAAGCCGGCGGATAATTCTGCCTGGCCATGCCATATTTCCCTGCCCGCCAGGCTGCGAAGCTCCAGGCGGGCTTTACCCGCCTTCCTGGCCGTAAGGGCAACCGTAGCCTCATTTACCATCGGATTGGGAAAAACGGTAAAGTCGGCAAAAGCAGCATTCTTCGCATCCGCACTGCTGACCAGCCCCATATCTGTTTTTTCAAATACCGCATTGCCGGTGCTGGAGCCCTCGAAATCGATAAACACCAGCTTCCAAACCCGGCCTTCCACCGTTTTCACGAAATAGGCCCGGTCTGGCGGGAGGTACCACTGAAAGGAGGAGAGGTCGAATTCTTTCCAATCGTAGCCGATCACATCCAGCGCAGTTTCCAGGGAATCCTGGTAGGCCTCGAAGGAAACATCCAGCGGGTCGACGCCATTGGCCCGGGCAACTTCCACTCCTAGCCCGGAAAGGGTGCCCGTAACCGAATAGTCTAATGTATTGCCTGCGCCGTCGTCCAGCGGGGTGGAATAGCGGGTGAACAGCAGGTCCCATTCTCCGGTATTGAGCACCCCACCGGTTGTGGTGCCGCTGGCCAGAGAGAAATAGGCCAGCCCGGTGTCGGGGAAGTCGTTTTTATCTATGGAAAAAGATGCTTCATTGCTGCCGTCAAGGTCGGCCAGCCTGAAGCTGTAAACGGCGCCCTCCAAAGAGATGACCTGCAGTTTCCTGTAATTCCCATCCCGCAGCTTGAGCACAAATACCTTGTTGCCTTCAATGGTATGCGTAAACGGATTGTAAGCCCCCCAGCCGTAATCAAACGGGTCGTCCGGGTTGCGGGGGCTATTGAGCGCGCCGTAGTTCCAGCTTTGCTCGTCGTTCAGCAGGCGCTGTTCCAGGCCCATAGGATCGATCACATCCTCGAAATTCTCTGTTGGAGCGAGGTGAAGCTCCAGTTCCGTACCCATGAATGCGGCAGCTTCGTTGATATGTATGCCGGCATCCTGCAGCCCCATGGTAGTAAAGGCCAGGTCCCAGGCCGTATTGGCCACACTGGCCACCGCATCATCACTGAAGCGGTAATAGGCCTGATCACCATATCCCGGGCCATAGGCGACCTCCACAAACTGAGCAAAAGAAAAGAGCGGTATGGCCCACGACAAAAGGACGAGTACACATTTTTTCATAGCAATATTTATTTAGACAAAATAAGAATAAATGGCTTGCACAAAATTATCCGCTTTGCAGGGCTACTGCAATACCAAATTTTCGGCAAATATTACCTCGCCAATTTTAGGTATGGAGTACCTAAAAATTGAAAGCCTTACTACCCGATTTTGGGTAAAATACTCTGCTGAACAATAGTAAATATACCTAGCCAGGCAAGCCCCACCCTCTTAACAAGCTGAACACCAACATATTAAGCACGTGGAAGGCTACCCGTCTAAGGTTGGACGCTTTTGAATGCCAGGCGGTTGTGAGAACCCATGATCTTTCCGACTTCCGCTTTCCGACTTCCGACTTTGTCCAGCCTTAGAAGGCTGGCCACGTGGAAAACCGGGTTGAGGCTGATGCGGATTGTACCTCTAATGCCTGCACCATTAACGGTGCCCAGCTGAATGGCTTTTGCTTTATAGAAAAAGGGGAGTTCGACGCCCAGTGCAATTTCGTTCTTGCCTGCAACGGCCAGCGGCTGGAGTATACAGCCATAGGAGCTACCGGGCAGGCTTTGGATGGCGATCTCGCTTAGTGTATCCAAAGGGAGCCACTCTTTCAGTTCGGTAGATGCCCCTCTCTGAGAAACGGGCAGGATATAGCCTCCACTGTTCTTCTTCCAGCCCAGCAGCAGCCCGCTCAGGGCAACGAACAGGAATAATGCGAATAATGTGATCCTCAAAGGGATCACCGTGCGGGGCTCTATCGTAGGCACACGCAAGGACCTGGAGGAAAACCTGATGTTCGCCGCCGAAGGCAAAGTGAAGCCCACCGTGGAAACCCGGAAGCTCGATGACATCAACGATATCTTCCATCGGCTGAAAGAAGGGGATATCAATGGCCGGGTGGTGCTCGGCCTGGAAGCGGGGTAGGGCAGTAGGCAGTGGGCAGTGGGCAGTAGGCAGTGGGCAGTGGGCAGTGGGCAGT
>CAYVVK010000764.1:0-3318 GCA_964454855.1 uncultured Phaeodactylibacter sp.
GCTTTTTCATCAGCAGCAGGATCGTGCTCGGATTCATGGCGGCTATTGCGCTCAGCCACAAAATCGCATAAATATGAAAGACTTCCTTTATTTCTTGTCGGCGTTCATCTGCGCCGTCGCCCCCACCCATCTGGCCGCCCAGTCGGCGGCCGACGAAATGGCCATGCGAGCCTTCACCCGCGAGTACATGGCTGCCTACAACCGCCAGGACATAGCCGCACTCGTGGCCATGCACACCGCCGAGGCCATAGTGATATTGGGAGGCAGCGACACCATCCAGGGAGGAGAAGCCATGGCCAAAAGGTACGAAGATAGCTTCACCCGGAATGACGGTACCTTGCTCATGCGCCATATAGGCCTGAATTGGTCAGATGAACAGCAGGCCTGGGTAGCCGTGGGCACTTACGAAGGCTACGGCGCCACCTACGTCTATGACATCCCCTACCACGGGGTCACCGCCTACGCCAATACGATGGTGCAGCAGGACGGCCGCTGGAAGATAACCCTTTCTGTGGCCACGCCCCTCGTGCGCACCCTGGTTTATCAGGAAGTGGATGATTTTGCGGAATGGAACTCCGTCCTCCGGGGCTTCCTGCACCATACCAGCGTGCTGGCCCACGAGATCGGCACTCTGCAAAACGCCCCGCACACCGCCTACGCTTTGCTGCAATGGCCATCTTTGGAGGCCGCGCAAGAATTCTTTGCGAGGACAGGCTGGCAAAGCACCATAGACTTGATCCGTACGTCGGAGGGCAAGCCCCCCATTGTGCTGTTTTTAGATGGAAAATAACCGGTACCCATTGTGCATAATCTGAAAACAACCGCCAGGCGCTCCAGGAGAGCAATGGAGGAGGAGATGAGGGGGTGACACAATCTTAATTCACATCATTTAAAATTTATAGATCATGAAAACACTGATTTTTTCCATGGCCTTCCTTCTAGGCGGCCTTACCATCATCACGGCACAGGATTTCTACCTGCCCGTTTCCACCAGCTCTGAAAGTGCGAAAGCCGCCTATTACGAAGCGGAACAGCTTGCGTCCAATATCAAGATCAAGGAAGCGAACTTGAAACTGGACGAAGCCATAGAAGCCGACCCGAATTTCTTTATGGCCTACGTTTTAAAGATCTATTACGCTTCCGGCGAAACAAAAGCGGCACTGATCGATAAGGCCTTAGCCATTGATGTGAGCAAGCTCAATCAGGCCGAGAACATCGTACGCCAGCAACTGCCCATCTGGGATGAAGACCCCAAAGCCAAAATTGGCGAGAACATGAAGGCTTTGGTGGCTGCTTATCCCAGCACTCCACAAGCCTACCACTGGGCGGCGCTGCATGCCGCTTACACCGATCAGGATGCCGGCGCTTCTTTGAAATATTCAGAAAAGCTGGCGGAATTAAGCCCTGATTTTGCTCCCAACTACAACAGCTTGGGCTATATGTACATGGCAGAGAAGCAAATGGATAAGGCCAAAGCGGCTTTCGAAAAGTACATCGCCCTGCAACCCGATGAAGCGAATGCTTATGACAGTATGGCAGAGTACTATATGGTCAACAAGGACTATGCTAAATCCGCGGAATACTACGACAAAGCCGCCGCGCTGGGCATGGCGGATTCAAAAGGGCGGGCTGAGAAGGCGAGAGAGATGATGAAGGAGTAAGGCTTATTGACCCGTCCAAACAGGCGGCTTCAAAAGTGATGGTACACTGGACCTGAAAGCCAGTGTGCCATCCTAATTTCAGGAAGGAGGACTTTTTATACTTTTGAAGTATACGAAGAAAAAGCTGAAACCCAGGCCCTGCACACCGGAGCATGGCTGCCGGTAGTGCTGAAGGATGTGTTTAGCGGTTAAGCGACGCGCGATCAATAACTGTCGGCTTTCTAGGAGTGCTTTTTCCTTTATCCTGCGTTGAGGAACCGCCGCCCTTAGCCCCACTAAGGGCGGGAACCCTCGCCTTGGCTAAAGAAAAAATCACTGGCCTAGCCAAACACGACACTTATTAAACGCGCGTCGCTAAGTGTGAGGAAGCTCAGCAGGAGCACGGCCTGGGCACGCTCCGCTGCTTCATAGACGATTGCGGCCGGTTTATCCAAAAAAAAGATACGATTCGGCCGGAGCAGCCTTAATTGGGCAAAAAAACATGAATACCCATCAGATAGATTATAAAGGATATCAGATCAGCACCTACACCGAAGGCAGCGGCGAGCCCATCCTCTTCCTGCACGGATGGCCCACCAACTCCCGCCTGTGGGATGCGCAGGTGGAAGCGCTCAAGGGGAATTATAAAGTAATTACGCTGGACTGGCTGGGCTTCGGCCGCTCGGACAAACCCCGGGATCACCACTATACTTTTTCCAGCAAAAAGGAAATACTGGATGCCGTCATCGGCGGGTTGCTGGGGGCGCAGGAAAAAGTGAATATCGTCGCCCATGATATAGGCGGCCCGCCGGCCATCCTATGGGCCCATCAGCAGCCGGAGCGGGTGAAGCGCCTGATCCTCCTGAATACCGTGCTGTTCCCCTTCAGTACTCCCCTGGATAAGGTGAGCCACTTCTTCTTTCACCTGCCGGGCATCAAAAAGCTGCAGGTGAGCGATTGGGGGTTGCGCATCTTGATGCGCACCCTTTCCAAAGGCAGGCCCCAAAACAGTATCACGAATATCCTGCAATGGCATGATAATTGGGAAAGCAGGATCAGGCTGAGAACTTTTCTTGAGCCGATGGAAGAAGGAAGAAAAAACGAGCTGATCAGCCTGGAAGCAAAATGGCAGGAATTGAAGGCAGAGAAGCACCTCGTCGTCGCCCGGGAAGACCCGCTCTGTTATGCACACATGAAAAAACTTATGGACAATAACCCGCAGCAGCCCGCCTTCACTATCGAGCGGTGCGGGCATTTTATACCTGTCGGCCGGCCGGAGGAATTAAATGCGGTGCTGATAGAAATATTGCAGTGATGGCAAACTTTTTGCTGTGTGGGGATCAATCACTTAACAGGCCCTGAGCGACTAATTTGGGCGGGCGCTGAATTCGTAGTAGGCGTCCACATAACCAATCGTAGTATCGGGCAGGGCTTCCCTGGCCTGGGCAATATAATCCCGATAGGCTTTAATTATGCTGCCCTTTCGGCTCGCCGCCTAAGGCTATGGCCGACGGGGGCAGGGCGCGCCTCCCACTACATCACTTTACACGGGGCAACGCCCCGTGCTAAGGTATAGTAGCCTCCGGGCTGTAAACAAATCGCTAAACACATACCCTGCTTGGCATTAGTGCAGTCGGCAGTAAACCCCGGTACGGGCCCGTATGGGCAGTTGACAGTC
>CAYVVK010000765.1:0-3308 GCA_964454855.1 uncultured Phaeodactylibacter sp.
GGCCGCAGCGAATGGCAAATAGCGAGCGGCGAATAGCTCCAGAGAGCTACAAGTTATTGATATTCAAAGGGTTTGATCCCGAACTGACGTTAGAATAAAAAATAAGGAAGCGCTCAAGGATTAGCGCTTCCTTATTATATATACCAACGTGATCTGGTGTTTTTATTAAAAACACTTCGCGTCGAGTATAATTTACATCTTATTGGCCGTCAGGTTCATGCCCGGCACTTGCAGGGACATGCCTTTGACCTTATCGTCCTCCATATCAAACTGTATCTTCACATTCCCGTCCAGGCTTTCAAAGGTGTTGTCGCCCGCGGGAAGAATATATCCCTTGTAATTCTGTGCCGGCACCTCAAAGGTGATCATGCCGTCTTTCTCTCCGATAGTGGCAGTGACCGGAAACTCGTTGAACTGATAAACCCCAAGGATCTGCTTTGAGATCTTACTATTTGCATAGCGCTCTTTGATCGGCGGATAGTAGTTGTCTAGCGGCTCGCGGTCGGGCATACCGGCATTGACGGAGATGGACTTCACCTCTTTGGGGTTGGGTACTTGTCTCATGAAGCTGTCGCCGTTCGCCCAGGCGGAGGCTTTCATGCTGGCCGTTTCCTGGCTTCCGTCTGCGTACTGTATCTCTATTCTGACCGGCACGGGACGGGCGCCGAGTTTTTCGACCGTGATATTTCCATCCTCAAAGGCGGCCAGTTTGAGGTCTGCTGCACCGTATTCGAAGAACCAGGAGTTCCACAGCCAGGAGAGGTCCTGGCCAGAGACATCTTCAAAGGTGAAGAAGAAATCGTAAGGGGTTGGCGACTTCTGGGCCCAGCGCCTGATATACTCCCGGTAGCATTTCAGGAAGGTTTCTTCACCCAGCTCGTCTTCCATCATGGCGTAGACGAAGGCGGGCAGTGCATAGGAGGCATAGCCGTAATTGCTGCCGTCCAGATACTGAGTGGAGGTGATGAGCGGCAGGTCGCTCAGGGTACCCACATTACCTGAGATCTGCATGGCGAACTCGCTGATCACCGGTTCGGAATTTTCTTCGAAAAAGCGATTGTTGACGACAGAGGTATTGTACTGCGCCCAGCCCTCATCCATCCAGGCGAAGCGCTTTTCATTCACCCGCACGTACATGGGGAAGTAAGTGTGGAACATTTCGTGGATGGTCACGCCACGGCCCGGGTTTCCGTTGTTGGCCATCATGGGCGTTTCCATGCCGCCGCCGCCCTGGGCGATAAAGGTGGTGAATTCCGGATAGGGATAGGGGATACCGGGTACGTCTTCTGAGAAGTGCTTCATGGTTTTCTGCTGTATGCTGGTCAATTCTCCACAGCTTTCGGCCATTTCCACGGGATAAAAAGAGCTGATGAGCACGTCTCTGTCTTCCACTTTCTGGGAAGCGGCGTCCCAGCAGTAGTGGTCGCTCAGGCAGAAGGAGAAATCATTAACTTCCTCGGCTACGTAGTGCCAGGTGCCACTCTTATTCTCGTAACCGCCCTGCTCCTCTTCCGGGGAAATGATGGCAATAGTCTCTGTAGCAGTTTTGGCGCGCTGATAGCGTTCCAACTGCGGCTTGGGCAGTATTTCGGCTGCATTCTGCAATACGCCGGTGGACAACACGGTGAAATCTTTTGGCGCAGTGATCTTTACGTCATAGTTCGCCAGGTTATTGTAGAACTCGGCGCTGAAGTCGTAATCCAGCAGGTCCCAGCCGAAGATGTCGTCGTAGACGGCTACCTGCGGGTACCAGTAGGCGATGAAGAAGGTGGAGCTGTCATAGGCGCCGGTACGTACGGTAGTAAAGGGTATCTCCTGCGCCCAGTCGAACTCGAAGGTGAGTTTGTCTCCTGCCGCCAGGGGCTGGTTGAGGCGGACGCGCAGGTTGGTATTGCTACGGCGCACCGCGCGGTTGCCTTCCACGGGATATTCCTCGCCATTGATCACCAGGCGTTTGACCTCCACGCCCTCGGTAATGTCGTCCGGGCGTACGCGGTAAGCGCGGGGGTTGGCCTTGCGGAATACGTCGTGGTACAGGCGGATGACCAGTTCGTTGAGCTCATCCGGGCTGTTGTTGTAATAGGTTGCCGTTTCGGTGCCTTCCAGGCGTTGTTCGTCCGGAATGACCTCTACTTCGATCTGGTAATCGACGGTATTGTGCCAGTATTTTTCACCCGGCTTGCCGTCGTAGGAACGGGTGCCTTTTTCATAGGCTTCCAGGATCTCCGTGGGAATGAAAATGTCTGATTTCTGGGCATAAATGGTGGATAAGGCCACCACCGCCAGAAACACGAGGAATAATATTCTCACTAATTTCATAGGAAAGGAAAGGTTTGTTTGCAGCGGAAGATAAGGAAAAAGAAGCGGCCCATCAGAGCTTATCTACAGGGGAAAGACAGCAATAGGCCAAAGTATGGTTTTGTTATGCCAAAATGATTATTTTTATCCTGCATTCATCGGGCGCCAAAGCGTGGCGGCGGCGCTCCATATCAATAGCATCAATAGTATCCACAGCATCCACAGCCCATGCAACAAACCACTACACCCATAACCTACGGGCCCTCCACCACCGATTTCCACCTGCAGCAGATCATGAAGCTGCAGAAGGCAAACCTGCCGAAGCACATCTCTAAAGCAGAAGCGCTGGAACAGGGCTTTGTCACCGTAGACCACGACATAGGCACCCTGCGGGACATGAACACGCCCTATCAGCACAGCCTGGCCTGGGCAGGCGAGGAACTGGCCGGCTACGCTTTGGTGATGGAAACCCGCTTTCGCGATCGCATCCCCATCCTTTTTCCCATGTTCGAACTGCTGGACGGCATCCCCTGCCAGGGCAAACCGCTAAAGCAATGGGCGTACTTCGTCATGGGGCAGGTATGTGTGGACAAGCCATACCGCGGCAAAGGCGTCTTCGCGGGCCTGTACCAGGATATGAAAGAGCGGCTCTCCCTTCACTTCGATTTCGTAGTCACGGAGATCTCCACGCGCAACCCGCGCTCCATCCGCGCCCATGAGAAGGTGGGGTTTAAGAATATCCACGAATATACCGATCCCTGGGGAGAGCATTGGGTGATCGTAGCCTGGGGGTGGGCATGACACCCGATGGGAGAAAACCCCTGGTTGATGGCAGACACCTTCGAGGTGGCTGACATCTGGCAGGATGAGAAATGTCATTCAGCCTCCCCCCTCCACAATAATCTCACCTAATTCTACTTTGTCAACTTAACACAGAGGACGCAGATTTTAGCTGTTGGGGTTGTGTAAAAAGCCTAAATTCAAGTTAATTGATAAAAATAGTATTGTGT
>CAYVVK010000766.1:0-3307 GCA_964454855.1 uncultured Phaeodactylibacter sp.
GAGCCCCGATGTCAACAAAATTTTATATATTTTAAAGAGAAAATCAAAATAATAAAATACTGATTATGAATTACTTAGGACTTGACCGAAAAGAGGTTTCCAAAACCGTCGACCAACTCAACTTCCTGCTCGCCAATTACCACGTCTATTACCAGAACCTTCGCAATTTTCACTGGAATGTGGATGGAGAGAATTTCTTTGACCTGCACGAAAAGTTCGAAGTCCTCTATGACGATGCCCGGGAAAAAATAGATGAAATCGCCGAACGCATCCTCACGCTGCGCCTGCGCCCCTTGAGCAAAATGTCAGATTACCTCGACCGCGCAGCCATTGATGAAGCAGAAGAATTTCAGAATGACCACCAGATGGTGGAAGAGATTCTGAAAAACCATAAAGTGCTCATCGAAAGCATGCGTGAAGCCATTCGCGCCGCAGATGAAGTGGAAGATGAAGGTACCATCGATATGATCGGCGGCTTCCTTAGCGAGCTCGAAAAAGCAAGCTGGATGTTAGACGCCTGGAGAGTCAAGAAAGAAGAAGCAGTTACTGCTTAAAGAACTGGCGGCAGGGTATGCACACATATCCTGCCGCATTTCTCATTTCATCAAGCCACCAAATGAAACCTTTAAAATAAACAGGATGAAGCTCAACAGATATACTACCGTAGCCCACGCTGTAGAGGCCCTCAAGCGAAGAGGGTTCAGAAGCGAATACAAATTGACCCCAAATGGAATGATGCGCAATGTAGACAATGGCAACAAATACAGCCCTGATGAAATGGAAATTATAGAATATCACCGTTTTGAAGGGATGTCCAACCCGGGAGACATGTCCATCGTCTTCGCAATAGAAGCCAATGATGGAGAAAAAGGAACGGTTATCTCTTCTTATGGTGCATATGCAGACATAAAACTGATCGAGTTTATGGACCAGGTGAAAATAAAAGAACGCCAGACAACGGACGATTCCTGACCTCCCCCATCAGGCAAAAAAGCTCTTTCCAGGCTCTTTGCAGCCCGGAGAGGGCTTTTTTTATGGAGTACCGCCGGCTAAATTGAAATGATATTGTAACTATTCAGCATGGGGTTAAAAGTAACCCTAAAGCAAAATTTTGTAGGTTTTTTGCCGTTGGAACCCCTTCTCGCCTGCCTGCCCGCGAGGCCGCGGCCGAGCAGGTTTCCCTTGCCGCTGCGGGCCCGTACCGGGGAAGGGGAAGGTTGGCTTACAAAATTTTGCTTTAGGAGGGGCAAATCATCATGATGCTGAATAGTTATGGTTAACGAAAAAAAACTGCCTCTCCTTGGAAGCAGTTTCCATTTTTCATCCCTTACACCTGTCAGTGGTTTTCAGGTGTGAATAGAAGGGGAAGTATCAGCAAGTATTAACGAGCGTATTTTTTTGGAAGTTCGCCTTTATTGTTCAGCCAATCCGCCAGCGCATAAGCGTAGCCTCTTCCGGGGTATTCCACTTTCACCAGAATACCTTTCTTATTGGCAAGTTTATGCAGGCTACGGTTGAGTTTTACCTTTACCTGAGCGTCTCCGGCCTTGATATCCGGGTTACCTTTGGCAATATCTGAAAAGTCGGAAGTGATCAGGGCCTTCTGTTTGGCCTGCAGGCTGTTGATCACAAATTCATCCCATTCCGAGAGGCGGTAGCCCTTGTCCTTCTTGCTTTCTGATTTGGCCCTTTTCTTTTTGTTTTCCGTTTTGGGAGGCCGGCCAGGGCCCCTTTTCTTGCCAGCCGCTTTTCGGCCTTTGCCTTTTGAAGGTTTGGCTGTCTTTTTGGCAGTTTCCTTTACATCGGGTTCAGAGGCGGCCTCGCTTGCACTCACTGTGGGCAGTTCTTTAATTTCAGCTTCTTCTATAGAAAGGGCCTCTTCAATATCTGAGGAATGTGATTGTAACTCCTTGAGTATCTGAGTAGTTTTATTGACCTGAAATTCGAGTTTGCGCAGGTCGGAACGGTATTTGGCAATTAAATCTCTGATTTCCAGCGGAGTTAAGGAAGTATAATTCATAGTTTGGTCTTTATTTTCTGCAATGTAATTAAATTTAGCCGCAAAAGTTAAAAAGTAACATGTAATTTTAATTGTCAAAAGGTATATTTTCCCACCTTATGTAATATAAACTATTGAGAATTGGCGGCTGATATGGACAATGTTGATGCGTTTTAGCAAAGTTAATCAAAAATAAATTTCAAATTCGATTATGGAAAATCTTCGTTATCCGAACGGCCGTTTCCGTTATCAAGCATACGGGCCTGTGGAAAGTGGGAAGTACGCTCCGGTTTCCACTTCCCTGGAACTGCTTGCCGGCCTTCATGCGCGCATGGTAGCGCTCCTGAGTGGCCTGCCGGAAAACAGTTGGCAGCGCACCTGCTTTCATCCCGAACACCAACGCGAGATCAGCCTGGCCGAATTCCTTGCCCTTTATGCCTGGCACAGCGGCCATCACCTGGCGCACATCCGCCTGGTAGTGGAAGGAAGAACCGAGCCTTCACAGGAATAGTAGCAAAAAAAATAATTGAGCTTTAGTGCGGCCCAATTCCACCGGCGTAGTCTTACGGGCGTATGTTATTCGCAACGTATGAAGATATTCTGGATGGAATCGGGCCTTTTCTTTTGGGCGGCATGCGCCGAAGCGCAACCAAAACGGCCGGCGGCAAAGGTTTGCAGGGCATCCGAGGAGAAAACCTGTACCAGGCCCAGCTTTACCGGGCTGTACAAAGGGGCCTGTGCTTCACCTGGAAGGCCCCTGGGCCGGAGGGCATTTCCGGTTTTTCCGTATTCGATGTTTTCGCGCCGGCCACCCCTCACCTTTACCAAGTAATCAAATTCTCTAAATAGTTAATCATTATGAAAACCTTATTTCAAGTGAAAACGATAATACCGGAGTGTGCTTCAGCTCCGGAGAAGGGCCAGCAGCTGTTGCGTAAAAGCCGCTGCTGCCCCTCAGTTTTTGTGAAGCGATTCACCTTTTAATACCAACCATCATGAAAAACTTGATCCTGAAATCAGCCATTGCCTTACTTTTGCTGGCCGCCATCATGACGTCCTGCCAGCAGGAACCCAACCTGGCAGGTGCCGGGGCTAAGGTGAGTGCCGTTCCCAGCCAGGAAGACATGGTAAAACGTGGAGAATACCTGGTCACCATCATGGGATGCGACGATTGCCATACTCCCATGGCCATGGGGCCGGAGGGGCCGGTACGGGACCCCAACTTCCGCCTGGGCGGCCATCCCGCCAAAGCTCCGCTGCCGGAATATGAACCCAAGCTCGTAGCCCCCGGCCAGTGGGCACTTTTCA
>CAYVVK010000767.1:0-3300 GCA_964454855.1 uncultured Phaeodactylibacter sp.
TCGGCCTGAATTTTGAAAAGGGCGGCATCACCGCCATCCTTGGGCCCAATGGGTCTGGCAAGACCACGCTCATCAAGTGCATGCTCGGCATGGTGATTCCCGATAAGGGCAGGATCGAGGTGTACGGCCAGGACACACACCGGCAGTGGGCCTACCGCAAAGAGGTGGACTACCTGCCGCAGATCGCCCGCTTTCCGGAAAACCTTAAAGTGCGGGAGCTATTCCGCATGGTGCAGGACCTGAGAGGCGAGGCTCCGAAGGCCGAATCGCTCATCCGGCGTTTTGAGCTGGAGCCTTTTCTGGACAATAGGCTGGGGAGCCTATCCGGCGGCACCCGGCAGAAGGTGAATATCGTACAGTCTTTTATGTTTGACAGCCCCATCATGATCCTCGATGAGCCTACCTCCGGGCTTGACCCCATCGCCATGATCGGCCTCAAGGAGCTGCTGCAGGAGGAAAAGGCCAGGGGTAAGACCATACTGGCCACCACCCACATCATGAGCTTCGTGGAGGAGATGGCCGATGACGTCATCTTCCTGCTGGAAGGGCAGGTATACTTCCGGGGCAGCCTGGGCGCGCTTAAGGAGCAGTACCAGGAGGAGAACCTGGAGCGGGCCATTGCCCGGATACTGAAAGAGGGCAAAAAGGGCTTCAGCTCCAACGGCCACAGTGAAAAGAGTACCCGCCTGGCGCTCACCGCTTCCTGATCAAAAAAAATAAGCCATGTTTAAGATATTCAAATACAGCTTTTTCGACCTGGCGCGCAGCCGCTGGGCTTACATCTACACGGCCTTTTACCTGCTGCTCGCCACTGCGCTGATGTGGCTGAGCGGCGACCTGTCAAAGGTCATCATCAGCCTGATGAACATCATTCTGGTGCTGGTGCCGCTCATTGCCACCATGTTCGGCGTGATGTACTATTACAATTCGCGGGAGTTCACCGAGTTGTTGCTGGCCCACCCCCTTAAGCGCAGCAACATCTTCTTCGGGCAATACCTGGGGGTAGCCGGCTCTCTTTCCGCCAGCCTGCTGCTGGGCCTGGGCCTGCCCTTTTTATTCTACGGGATCTTTCAATCGCCCCAGATATTCAACTTCCTCATTCTGTTGGTGGTGGGGGTAATGCTTTCCCTCATCTTTTCCGCCATCGCCTTTTTTATCGCCCTGCGCAATGAGAACCGCATCCGGGGTTTCGGCCTGGCCATTTTCGCCTGGCTGTTCTTTGCCCTCATCTACGACGGCATCTTCCTGCTGGCCCTGGCCCTGTTCGGCGATTATCCCCTGGAAGGTTTTGCCATCGGCGCCTCTCTTTTCAACCCCATTGACCTCTCACGCATTCTCATCCTGCTCAAGCTGGATATTTCTGCGCTCATGGGGTACACGGGCGCAGTCTTCCAGCAGTTCCTCGGAACGATGGCGGGCATACTGAGCGCCGCCCTGGTACTCTTCCTGTGGGTGGCTTTGCCGGCCCTGGGCATCCGGGCGGTGGCGCTGAGAAAAGACTTTTAAAGGTAAAAGGGGGACTTGCCCCTGGCTACACAATACCACAACAATCTTTTTTAGCAAAAAAAATCAACGACTATGATAGACCAGAAAAATATCCAGAACCGCACCGTCGGGGAGCTCGTCGCCGAAGATTACCGCAAGGCGGAAGTGTTTAAGAAATACGGCATTGACTTCTGCTGCGGAGGCAAAAAGACCGTAACGGAAGTTTGTGAACAGAAGGGCGTCGACGTAGAAGCACTGGAAGAGAGCCTGGCCGCCGTAGAAGGGCAGATCAGCCAGCGGCCGCTGGACTTCCAGTCCTGGAGCCCGGCCTTCCTGGCGGACTACATCACCAACCTGCACCACAAATACGTCCGCGAGAAGGTGCCGCTCATCCTGCAGTACGCCCGCAAGGTGGCCAAGGTACACGGCCATGCCTTCCCCGAGACGGTAGAGATCGCCGGGAAATTTGAAGCCTTAAGTGAAGAATTGTTTGCGCATCTGCGTAAAGAGGAGCTTATACTGTTCCCCTATGTGAAGGAACTGTGGAGAGCGAAAGAACAGCAGGGGAAAGTAGCGGCTCCTCCTTTCCAAACGGCGCAGAACCCCATCCGGATGATGGAGGAGGAACATGAGTTCGCCGGAGACACCATGGCGGAGATCCGGCAGCTGAGCAATGATTTCAGCCCGCCGGAAAGCGCCTGCAATACTTACCGCGTACTCTACGCCTTGTTGGATGAGTTTGAGGCCGACCTGCACCAGCATGTGCACCTGGAGAACAACATCCTCTTCCCCCAGTCGATAGCTCTGGAGAAGGAGTTATTGCAGCAATAAGCGTGGGAAAAAGCAGCCCGAAGCAGAAACTTCGGGCTGCTTTTCAGGTGAAGCGGTTTTATGGTTTTCCTGCGGTGCGATCTTTAGGGATTACCCAGCTCGGCCTTTATTTTTTCCAGGTTCTCATGATCCAGGCCCGTGGATTGCAGGTAGGCAATGTCCTGCTTCAGCAGGCCTGTAAAATTCAAACTATCGCCTTTTTTGACATCGACATACCGGCCCGTGGTATAGAATAGAAAATCAGGGAAACCATCCTGATCGGAGTATACATACTGCCGTTCCGCATTCAGGATGTCCTGTGCCTTCCCGTACTGGCCGGAAAGCAGATGGTGGAGCAATTCCTTTTCCAGGGCCAGCTTTTGGATAAAAGGCTCGGCTTCCAGTTTGCGCGCCTCATTGATCAGCTCCATAGCCCGTTCATTTTCCCCCAGGGCCATCTGCCACAGGCTCTGCTGGAGATAGTACTGAGCGAGTACGGAATAATTGTCTTCCGTAAGCGGAGAATCTTTCTTTTTCTTATCCTCAAACACCAGGTTTATCCGGCTGAGGGCCTGTTCCTGCAAGGCGGCCTGTTCGGCAGGAGAACCGGAAAGCGCTGCTTTGGTGCTGTACCGGAATGCGGCAAAATAATTGGCTGCTATACCATCGGTGAGTTGCAGTTCTTTTTCGTAATGGGTAATGGCCAGTTCATTCTCCTGCTCGTTTCGGGGAACGTTTTCCGTATACGGTTTATCCGTTTCCGGCACCAGGCCATACTCCTGCTGATACTGCAGGGGCAGAGGGGCGATGCCGTTCTCCAGGAAAGCCTCCCATTTCTGGAAGATACGGACCGAGCCGTCAGAGCCGCTGCTGGCCACCCATTGGCCGTCGCGGGTGAAAACCGCTCCGGCAATGGCTCCTTTGGGAAAGTGCATGCTCTGCAACTCATCTCCGTCCAGCGTGTGGATGCGAATGACATTATCCGTTCCCGTCCCGTTGCTCAGC
>CAYVVK010000768.1:0-3292 GCA_964454855.1 uncultured Phaeodactylibacter sp.
TGCCGAAGAATTCCTCTGGACGGGCATTGGCCGGGCGCGCTCCGGCTGCGGCGCCGCCATCGTCGGCGATCCCGATCAGGTGCTGGCCAAGATCAACCGCTATATGGACATGGGCATCCGCGCTTTCATCTTTTCCGGCTACCCTCATGCCGATGAGTGTAAGCTGTTCGGCCGCTATGTGCTGCCGCGGATTAAAACCTTCTCCATGCCGGAGGCGCAGGGCCGGATACCGGCGGGCCTGCCGGATACGCCCCTGGGAGCTGGAGTACGGCAGTAATTAAGGTAAAAGGTAAAACTGCTGAAAGGTAAAAGGCAAAAGGCAGCCAGCCAGGTGATGTCGATAGAAGATCTGATTGCCAGAGGCTTTGCCAAAACCTTTAATAAAAAAACTGACCACCCCTTGATCGACCTCCTAATCGTCATCGCCTACTTCCTCCTGATCTTCCTTGCCGCTCTTTCCGGCCGCACGGGCGCTGATGTCACCACCGAAGAGTACTTCCTCAGCAACCGCAGCCTGCGCTGGCCCTCGGTGGCCCTATCCACCATTGCCACCAACATCAACGGCTACCAATTCCTCGGCATGATGGGCTCGGCTTATCTCTATGGCCTGGCGCAGGCCAGCCTGGAGATCAACGCCATACAGGGCATACTGATGGCCGCCTTCATCTTCGTGCCCATGTACCTCAGCGAGCGGGTGGTGACCATCACGCAGTTTATCAAAAAGCGGCTGGGCGAGCGGGTGGGCCTGTTCTACACGGGCGCCAACATCGCCCTCTTTTCCACCATCACCCTGGGCGCCGCCCTCTTCTGGGGCGCCTATGCTGCCGACCTTGTCTTCGCCGAATTCCTCAGCTACCTCCATCCGGACCGCATTACGCGCATCGCCATCCTGATCGTCGGCCTGGGCGTCTTTTCCGCCACCTACACCTACCTGGGCGGCCTGAATGCCGTGGTTAAAACCGATATCATACAGTTCATCATCCTGCTTACGGGCGGCTTTGTCGTACTCTTTGTGGCCATCCACCACCTGGGTGGCTGGCAGCAGCTGTACGTCAAGACCCCGGACTTAATGCACCTCCACCTGCCCGCCGATCACGAGAAATTGCCCTGGACCCACATCTTCGGCCTCTTCCTGCTCAACATCAACTACTGGTGCGCCAACCAGACCGTCATGCAGCGCTCGCTGGCCGCTAAGAACCTGCGGCAGGCGCAGATCGGCCTCATGGTGGGCGGGCTGACGAAGTACGTCATGGCGGTGCTCATCGTCATACCCGGCATTGCCCTGGTGGGCATACTCGGCGAGAACGGCCTGGCGGAGCCCGACCTGGCCTTCCCCTACCTGGTGAAAAACTACCTGCCCATAGGCGTCAAAGGCGTCATCCTCTGCGCCCTCTTCGCCTCCCTGATGAGCACTGTGGATTCCACCTTCAACTCTCTGGCTACCCTCTGGTCCATCGACATCTACAAGGCTTACCTGAAAAAAGATGCCACCGACCTGGAGATGGTCAATGCCGGCCGCACCGTCATCCTCGTCACGCTGATCACCGGAGTGCTGATGGGGCTGGTGTTGCTGTATGTCAAGTTTGAAAACCCGGGCGCCGCCTTCACCCATACGCTGAACGAATTGCGCTACTACATCAACTGCGGCATTGTGGTGCTGATCTGCGCGGCAGGATTCCTCATCGCCCCCAATCACCGCATGGCGCTGCTGGCCTTTTTGTCCACCATCCCTCTGCATCTGCTCTTCCAGTACTTCTTCCCGGAGATGAACTACTTCGTACGGGCGGGCTGGGTGATCGTGATCGCCTTTGCGCTGCTGGCCTTCAGCAGCCTGGAGCACGGCTGGCGCAGCTGGGAGGAACTGGTGGAGGCGGGTTCGCGGCGGATCCGGTTGATTGGGTGGGGGTTGTTGGGGTCTTTGGTGGTGTTGCATTGGGTTTTCCACTGAGAAGAATTACTAATTTATGCTCAACCAAAACAAAATGCGTTTCGGTACGTAAAAAATTTAGTATCATTAGGTAAGCATTTCGTCAGGATCACCTTTCAATTATTCCTATGCCAGCTGATTGGTCAAAACAAGAAGTTGAAGCCATTGTAGCAGATTACTTTGCAATGCTGGAGCTGGAGTTGGCTGGTGAACCTTATTCGAAAGCTGCCAGAAGGAGGAACCTATCTTCGCTTTTGAACAACAGAAGTGAAGGCTCCATTGAGTTCAAACACCAAAATATTAGTGCCGTCCTCATCAAATACGGACATCCCTACATTTCCGGATATAAGCCGCGGTGGAATTACCAGGGGTTACTAGAAGATATTGTTCTTGCCTTTTGGGAAAGGCCAGCAAATTTAGATGAGCTGTTTGAAAAGTTTGCCAGGGAGGAAGCCTTTTTGGTAAAGCCTCCTGATTATACCAGCTTTCTGGTTGATCCGCCTCAACCAAGCCTGGACCAGGCACAAGAATACGAACCATTTTACAGGCAGAAATCATTAAGCAGGCCTAATTACCTTTTGATTGAGCAACAGAACCGTTATTTGGGAGAATTAGGGGAAGAACTGGTGCTCAATTATGAACGGTGGCGATTGATCGATGCCGGCCAAGAGACACTTTCTGAATCTGTAGAATGGATATCCAAGGAAAAGGGAGACGGAGCAGGATTTGATATCCTATCCAAAAACAACAATGGAACGGACCGGTATATCGAAGTCAAATCCACAAAACTGGGAGAAAGGGTTCCGATCTATTTCACAAGAAATGAGCTTCATTTTTCCCAGGAACACCCCTCCGATTATTTTCTCTACCGGGTATTTAACCTCAGGAAAAGCCCAAGATTTTTTATGAAGAAGGGGGCGATAGATACGTTCTGGAATATAGAGGCGGTCAGTTATATTGGGAGATTATAGGTTTAATGAATTATAATATCCACAAGATGGAAACTGGAACACTAACCACGAAGGAGGCTCAGGCCATTGAAACCTACTTCTACTATTGGCAGGAACACATCAAACCAATAGAGGACAAACAGCGGGTGGTGCAGTTTGAACAGATCCTCAATCGGGTAGCGGCAAAGCTGTATGGGCCCCGCATCGCCTTTGAACTGGCGGTACGCTTTTTAATGGATGACAAGGAGCCCTTATCGGCAGCGACGGACCGGTGAGGAGTAGACGATTATGATCTTCCCACTTGAATTAACGCACGGCTTTCCCTATTTTTATATCCAGATGATGACAAAAGAGGCCAATATACCGCTCAAAAAATACCACTTCACCGTCGAGGAATATCACCGGATGGGAGAAG
>CAYVVK010000769.1:0-3289 GCA_964454855.1 uncultured Phaeodactylibacter sp.
CAATCTATTATAACACCAACTACCTGTCAATTAATTAACTCCCAAAGCACTAGTAGAGATATGCTTTTCTTCCCTCGTCCTACCCAATATAGAGAGCTGGTAAGCTATACAGCCCCTGACACATTTTTGAAATAAGCCGAAGATATGAGGACGATCTCATTTCTGTTTTAATTTGTATTATACCTCCCGAATTTATACACACTTTAAAAAACCGCAATACCGCAAAACCATAAAACCGAAACACCGAAACACCACAAAAATGAGCAACGTCAAGATCGAAGAAAGCTGGAAGGAGGTACTGAAAGACGAATTCGAGCAGCCCTACTTCCAGAGCCTGGCCACTTTCCTGAAGAAAGAAAAACAGAACGGCAAGACCATCTATCCGCCCGGTTCGCTGATCTTCAATGCTTTCAACACCACGCCTTTCGATGAAGTAAAGGTGGTCATTCTGGGGCAGGACCCCTACCATAACCCGGGAGAGGCCATGGGTTTGTCCTTCTCCGTACCCAAGGGAGTACGGGTGCCTCCTTCATTGCAGAACATTTACAAGGAGCTAAAAGAAGATTTGGGCGTGCCCATCCCCAATCACGGCGACCTCACCCACTGGGCGGAACAGGGCGTCTTCCTCCTCAACGCCATGCTGACGGTAGAAAAAAACAAACCACGCTCGCACCAGAATATCGGCTGGCAGGATTTTACGGACTCGGTGATACAAAAGCTGGCTAACGAAAGGGAAGGGTTGGTGTTTATGCTCTGGGGCGGCTTCGCCCGCAAGAAGAAAAGCCTGATCGACGGTGACAAACACCTCATCCTCGAAGCGGCGCACCCCTCTCCGCTGGCCGGCGGCGCCTACTTCGGCTCGCGCCATTTCTCCAAAGCGAATGAGTACCTGAAGGAACAGGGAAAGGAGCCGGTGGATTGGAAGTTGTAGGAAGGCGGAAGTCGGAAGGCGGAAGTCGGAAATTGGAAATTGGAAGGCGGAAACGCTAGCCTAATGTAACGTCAGTTCGGGATCACACCCTTTGAATATCAACAACTTGTAGCTCTCTGGGGCTATTTGCCATTCGCTGTGGCCTGCGAACAGCGAATAGCCATAAGCGAACTGCAATTGCAACGATTTACCATCAATTTTATCCCGAACTCACGTTAATGTATGTATAATATACTTTTAGCAACCTTCCCACTTCTCTTATCCGCCATAGCCTTGGCGACGGCGGGCCCATTTCCCACTTCCGATTTCCCACTTCCCATTTCCCACTTCCCATTTCCCACTTCCGATTTCCTAACGCTCCCCCTCCACCTCCAAAGACTGCAAATACTTATTCAGCCGTTCCATAGGCTTCACAATGGCCACCCGGCCGGAGCGCACAAACTCGTAGATGCCGATCTTTTCCAGCTCCCGGAAAAAGGCCGTGGTTTCGTGTTCATGGCCTGTCTTTTCCAGAACGATGAACTCGGGTTCAATAACCAGCACACGGGCGTTGTGGGAGCGGATTAGGTGCTCGACGTTCTCACTGTTGGTAAAGACATGAGTGGGCACCTTATAGAGCGCGATCTCCTGATAAACGACCTCATCGGGCTCGTAGTAAAAGGCCTTCAGTACATCGATCTGCTTCTCCAGTTGAGCCACCAGCTTCCTGACCATCACTTCTGTAACCTTCACTACGATGGTGAAGCGGTGAATGGTAGGGTTGGACGACTGGCTGGTCGTCAGGCTCTCCACATTGATGTGGCGGCGGGTGAACACCGACACTACCCGGGACAGCAGGCCGGTATAGTTTTCCGTGAAAACGGTGATGGTATATTCCTGTTTCTTCTCTTCCATGATGATTTTATTGTTTCTCCAATACGATCTCATCCACAGCCGCCCCACTATGCACCATCGGGAAGATATTTTCTTCCATTTCTACTTTGATGTGCAGCAGGTAGGGGCCGTCATGTTTGAGCATTTCCGCCACGGCGCCTTTGAGCTCTTCCGGTTTATCAATAGTACGCCCACTGACCCCAAAACCTTCGGCGATCTTCACAAAATCAGGGTTTTGCAAGGCGACCGAAGAGTAGCGGCGGTCGAAGAACAGCTGCTGCCACTGGCGGACCATGCCGAGGTAGTTGTTGTCGAGAAGGACGATCTTCACGCCTGCCTTCCACTGGGCGCACATACCCAGTTCCTGGATGGTCATCTGAAAGCCGCCATCGCCGATGAAGGCGACCGTTTCCCGCTCCGGCTGCGCCATTTTCGCGCCAAAGGCTGCCGGCAGGCCGTAGCCCATAGTGCCGGCGCCGCCGGAGGACACCCACTGGTTGGTGCCCTTGTATTCGTAATAGCGGGCGGTAGCCATCTGGTGCTGGCCTACATCGGTGGCTACGATGGCCAGGCCCTTAGTCTGGTTAGACACTTCGCGGATGGCCATTCCCATTTTAATATGCCCTTCCGGTGTAGGCTGCAGGTCGTGGCTGATGACCTTTTCGTACTCTACCTTATCGTGATCCCGGAATCCCTTCGCCCATTCCGGATAAGACTTTTTCTCTACGAGGGGCAAGAGTTTTGTCAGCGCTTCTTTGGCGTCGGAATGAATGGGCACGTGAGCATGCACATTCTTATTGATCTCCGAAGAATCGATCTCGATGTGTATGACCTTGGCTTGTTTGGCGTACCTCTCCAGGTCGCCCGTCACGCGGTCGTCGAAGCGCATGCCGATAGCGATGAGCACATCGCAGCGGTTCTGCATGACGTTGGGCCCGTAGTTGCCGTGCATGCCCAGCATACCCATATGCAAGGGGTGGTCTGAAGGGATGGTCGACAGGCCATGGATGGTGCAGGCCAGGGGAATGCCTGTTTTTTCTACAAACTCCCTGAACACCTCCTGCGCATGGGCGATCTGAATACCGTGGCCGGCAAGGATCATCGGCCGCTCCGCCTTATTGATCAGTTCAGCTGCATCGCGCAGGGCTTCCGGGTCGGGCTTGGGCAGGGGTTTGTAAGAGCGGATCTTGGGGCTGGGGTGGTAGTCGAAATCCAGCTCTTCCATCTGAGCATTTTTCGTGATGTCGATCACCACCGGGCCGGGCCGGCCGGAATTGGCAATGTAGAAGGCCTTGGCGAAAACCTCTGGTATCTCTTCCGCCCGTGTGATCTGATAGTTCCACTTCGTCACCGGCATGGTGCAGTTGATGACGTCGGTTTCCTGGAAAGCATCGGAACCCAGCAACTTGTAGAATACCTGGCCGGTGATGCACACCAGCGGGGTGGAGTCGAGAATGGCGTCTCCCAGGCCGGTGATCAGGTTGG
>CAYVVK010000770.1:0-3253 GCA_964454855.1 uncultured Phaeodactylibacter sp.
GGACCGGGAGCTGCTGGAGGCGCAGCTTGAGGCCGCCCGCGCCAAGCATCAGTTGCGCGAGGTGCAGATCGCCAAGTTCTTGGCCGACGCGGGCGAGCAGGCGGAGATGCGAAAATCGCTGCTTTCGGGATCGAGAAACTGAGGGTCGGCGGAAAGGTTATTGCCTCCGTCGGTAATACCGGCCGGAATGCCACCCTGCACGTCGCTGTGGGCTACGGAAAAAGCGGCGCCGTTGCTGAAGAGAACACTGCCGCTACCTTCGGCGGAGTCTTCCCAAAAGATGCTGTTCGTTACAGTAGTATTATTCACGCCTTCACTCCCTTCGGCGTGAATGGCGCCCCCCTCGCCCTGAGTAGCATTTTTATAGAAAGTACAGTTGACAATACTGGCATTCAGGTTTCCTGCCCCTGCGACGAAGGAGGTCGTACCGATCGCTCCGCCCCGTTGCGAGGCGCTGTTCTCCGCAAACACGCAGTTGATGATGGTGTGGTTGCGGATGCCATCCTGAGAGCCCCTCAGAAATACGGCCCCGCCTTCGCCATCGTTGATGCTGCTACTGCCATCTGTAAGATTTCCTGAAAAGAAGCAGTTGGCCAATGTGTCGTTGGCGGTATTGCCGAAACTGCTGCGGGCGTAGATGGCGGCACCCTGTCCTCCCCCGTGGTTGTTTAGAAAGCGGCTGTTCTTGATCACCACTCTGGAATCCCCGTCGGAAGACATGCGGTACCAGATGGCTGCTCCGCGGTCATCCGCCCGGTTATCGATGAACAGGCAGCTATCAATCTCGAAGGCCAGCAGGCTACCTGCTCCTGTGGGTGTAGCAGAAAAGGCGCCGCCGTCATTTCCACTATAGTTGTTGCGAAAAGTACAGTTCACAAGGCGGGGCTGCACCTGGGCTCCACTGTTTCCCTGTATAAAAACGCCCGCTCCGGTGCTGACTACCCGCAGCGAGGCCGTGTTGCCTTCGAAGAGGCAGTTGCGAAAAAGGGCGTTGGATATCCCGCCCAGTACGCAGTCGATGGCAACGGCACCACCACCGCCGCCGTAATTCTCGCGAAAGGTACAGTTGAGTACTTGCATATCGGCCGTCCCACCGGGATTGGCATCCAGTAAGAGCCCCCCGCCAGAGCTGAAACCGAAGCTGCCGTCGGCATTGCCTTCTTCAATGATGAAGCCATCGAGGATGGTTTTGGAGCTGGCATTTTCAGCGATAACGACATTGAAGACATTGTCTGTACTATCGGAAAGGGCGCCGATATCACCGCTGAGGATGGTGGGGTTGGCGGCCCAATCGCGTTGGCTCAAGACATTTTCCGAGCCGTCAAAACCTCCATACATTTCTACTCCGCTCTTCACCCGAAAAGCCGTTTTCATATCTTCTTCCGCACAAGGCATGCAGGAAATAGGGAAGTAGGTGCTTTGAGCCACCCAAATCTGATCGCCTGCATAGGCAGCCGCAATGCCATCCTGCAGATCCGTAAATGCATCCGCCCAGGATTTTCCGGTATTGGCGCCGGTAGCGGTTTTATCGACATATTTGATGCCGATCTCGTAGGCGCCCAGGTCGACGGTGCCGCCGTGGATGCGCGCATCCCCGTCCGGGTCGGGATCAGCGGCGGCAGGCAGAGGGGCATTATTCCCGGCATCGGCCAATGGTGAGCAACCGCTTAGGTGCAGATCGCCATTCTCAGGATCGGCAAATTCGGGATCCAATTCAAGGTTATTTCCACCATCGGTAACACCCAGTGGAATACCGCCGTCGATATTGCTGAACGAGACGATAACGGAACCGCCATTGCTGAAGATCTCATTGCCCGTCAGGGCAATGGAATCCCGCCATAAAATGCTGTTGGTTATCATAAGGGTATTCGCCCCTTGCAGGCCTTCCACATGAATAGCTCCGCCGGCGCCATCAGTAGTGTTGCCGTAGAAAGTGCAGTTCAGAAGATTGGCATTGCAAGTGCCGCCAGCGGAGACGACAGAAGTGGTGGCCAGCGCACCTCCCCGTTCGCTGGCGTGGTTTCGGTCAAATACGCAGTTGATGATGTGGTGGTTACGGGCGCCGTCCTGCGAGCCCCGCAGAAAAACAGCCCCTCCTTCTCCGTCGTTGCTGCTACTGCTGCCGTCCGTACCGTTTTGGGAAAAGATACAATTCAGGAGGGTATCGTGGGCTATATTGTTAAAGCTGCTGCGCGCATAGATGGCCGCGCCCTGCCCTCCTGCGCGGTTGTTGATAAAACGGCTGTTCTTTATCATCACCCGGGATTCGCCTTCCGAGGCCATGCGGTACCAGACGGCCGCCCCGCGGTCGTCCGCCCGGTTGTCAACAAACAGGCAACTGTCGATCTCGCAGGCCAGGAGGCTGCCCTGGCCGGTAGGAGTAGCCGCTAAGGCGCCGCCCTCATTGCCGCTGTAATTGTTGCGGAAGATGCAACTCACAAAGCGGGGCCGCAGTTGGGCGCCGCTGTTGCCCTGCATGAACACGCCCGCGCCAGAGCTGACGACCCGCAGCGAGGCCGTATTGCCCTCAAAGAGGCAGTTGCGAAACAGCGCATTAGATACACCACCCAGTACGCAATCGATGGCCACTGCGCCTCCTCCCCCCGCATAATTCTCGCGAAAGGTACAGTTGAGTACTTGCATGTCGGCTGTCCCGCCGGGATTGGCATCCAGTAAGAGGCCGCCTCCGGAACTGGAGCCGAAGCTGCCGTCGGCATTGCCTTCTTCTATGATGAAACCATCGAGGATAGTGCCACTGGTGGAATTTTCGGCAATGACGACGCTAAAGGAGTTGTCTGTACTATCGGAAGGTACTCCAATATCGCCGCTGAGGATGGTAGGGTTGGCCACCCAGTCGCGCTGGCTGCGCAGGTTTTCATTACCGGCAAAGCCGCCGTAGAGTTGCACATTGGGCGGGATGCGGAAAGCAATTTGCATATCCGCCTCGGTACAGGGGCTGCAGCTGGCGGGCCGGTAGGTTCCTCCGGCCACCCATATTTCACCGGTGGAGGTGTTGGCCAGAGCGGTGGCCAGGCCGGTGTAGGCATCGGCCCAGGAAGTGCCGTCATTGGCGCCGGCAGCGTTGCTGCGCACGAATACCTGGCTGCTAAGGGTAGAATAGACGAGAATGGAAGAAAGGAGCGTCAGGAATAACCTGACATGAATTCGGGATCGAGTTTTCATAGTACGTTTTAGGTGTATAGTCTGACAACCCAAGATTTGTGAAAAGTCGGGGAGCCTTATTTTTGTGGTA
>CAYVVK010000771.1:0-3251 GCA_964454855.1 uncultured Phaeodactylibacter sp.
ATGGAAGACCTACTCTGGATATTCATCTCCGCCCTCCTGATCAACAACTTCACCCTGGCGTATTTCCTGGGGTTGTGCCCCTTTTTGGGGGTATCCGGGCGGCTGGATACGGCTTTCCGGCTGGGGCTGGCCAACATCTTCGTCATGCTGATCACGGCGGTCTGTGCCTGGGCATTGAATACCTATATCCTGCCTTACGCGCCTTATCTGCGGCTCATCAGTTTCATCATCGTGATCGCCAGTACGGTGCAGTTTGTGGAGATGGCGGTCAAGAAGCTGAGCCCGGAGCTCTTCCGCGCTCTGGGTATCTTCCTGCCCCTGATCACGACGAACTGCGCCATTCTGGGGCTGGCGCTTTTCTCTACCAACAAGGGCTATGGCCTGGTGGAGGGCCTGTTCTACGCCCTGGGCGCCGGTGGCGGCGTAACCCTGGCGCTGGTGCTGCTGGCGGGCATCCGTGAAGAAACAAAGGTATTGGACATCCCCAAGCTGATCGAAGGCACTGCCCTGAACCTGATCATTGCGGGTATCCTTTCTATGGCGTTTATGGGGTTTGCCGGGCTGTTTAGTGCGGGGTAGGGCCAGGCTGATGCTGCTTCGACAGCGGAGTTTGGTGGGCTTTGTTCCTGGGTGGGGGAGGGACATTGTTGTATTGCTATATTGTTATATTGTTAAATTGTTGAGGGGAAAGGAGGGTAAGGTGGTGAGGGTTTGAATTGAGGGGGTGATTTTCCTGTTCAGGCGTGTTGGATGGTTGAGATGGTTGGGATGGTTGAGATGGTTGGCTGGACATGCCGTAGGCATGAAATATCGGTAGCAATGCCAAGAGCAGGCACCGGTCATGCCCTAGGCATGTAATATTAGCAGAGGTTAGAAGGTTCCATATAAGAGCAGTTTGGAAATAAAAAAAGGCAAGCTGTAACAGCCTGCCTTCGGAGCCGCCCAGCGGACTCGAACCGCCGACCCATGCATTACGAATGCATTGCTCTACCAGCTGAGCTAGGGCGGCTTGGAAAAAAAATAGCCCGCCTTTTTTGAAACTTCGGCGGACGCTGCCCGCCTTCGCCCTTATGGGCTTCGGCGGACGATGTCGGGGTGAGAGGATTCGAACCTCCGGCCTCGTCGTCCCGAACGACGCGCGCTAACCGGGCTGCGCTACACCCCGAATTTCATTCGGATTTTTCTTTTTCAATCCATGAAAGAACCCGTTTTCGGTTCTTCCAGTTTTTGAGCCTTCGCTCAAAGACTATTGCTTCTTTTTTTTCCAACCCTCTTTTAGCGAATAATAACCGCCATGGCCCTTTATTTCTCGTACTCTTGGTATGGTTGGAATTATGTTCTTCTAATCTCCGCTCAAGGTTATTGGTATACCCAATATATAACCGCCCAGTGCTTTGAGATTCCAGTATGTAAACTGCGTATTTCACTCCTTTACCTATTTACGAACCTCCGTCCTTCCCGACACCCGTGTCGGGACGCGCTAACCGGGCTGCGCTACACCCCGAATTTCATTCGGATTTTTCTTTTTCAATCCATGAAAGAACCCGTTTTCGGTTCTTCCAGTTTTTGAGCCTTCGCTCAAAGACTATTGCTTCTTTTTTTTCCAACCCTCTTTTAGCGAATAATAACCGCCATGGCCCTTTATTTCTCGTACTCTTGGTATGGTTGGAATTATGTTCTTCTAATCTCCGCTCAAGGTTATTGGTATACCCAATATATAGCCGCCCAGTGCTTTGAGATTCCAGTATGTAAACTGCGTATTTCACTCCTTCACCTATATACGAACCTCCGGCCTTCCCGACACCCGTGTCGGGACGCGCTAACCGGGCTGCGCTACACCCCGAATGGATATAAAAAACATGCTTTCTTCAAAGCGAATGCAAATTTAGGGAAACCACTTAGGAAAATCAATATCTATCCAGGAATTTTTAGAGAAAATGTTTTTCCTCCTGAAAGGGAGGCCTGAGCTTCACCTCGCCAAACTAACCACCTCCACCACTACCGGGCGGTCCTCCATGGGGAAAAGGCCTGCTCCTTGCGGAAAGCGTGCAGGGTTTCGTCCTTTATGCCCAGTTCATAGGTTCCGGGCTCGAGGCCGAGTTCACTCTCGGGCAGGGGAATGGTGGCCTCCCAGTCATCTATCAGGGTGGAAAAAGCATCGGCGATCTCCTTGTCGTAGAAATAGCCGGTGAGGTGGGCGCCGTCGTCGGTGACGAGCAGTTTCATTTCCGCCCAGGTATCGATCCGGGCGTAAAAGCTGGGCGCCTGGAGTTGCATCTTTTGAAAGGCGTGTTGCATGATAATATTTGGTTTTACTTTATCAGCGAGGTTCATCCTTAAAAGGTAGGAATGTGGAGGAATGTTCGTTGGCGGAGGACAGCATTAGGCGAGGAGAATCGGGATAGGAAAAAAGGTGGCCCGGAGACGGGCCACCTTTAAATGCTAAGATATCTATTCTATGCCTTGCGGCTTTTTTCAGGCGAGGTCAAAGCGGTCGAGGCCCATCACTTTGGACCAGGCCGCCACAAAGTCCTTCAGGAACTTCTCCTGAGCATCGGCACATCCGTACACTTCAGCGAGTGCCCGGAGCTCTGAGTTCGAACCGAAGATGAGGTCGGCACGGGTGCCGGTCCACTTGAGTTCGCCAGTCGCACGGTCATAGCCCTCAAACACGTCCTGAGCTTCCGAAACCGCTTTCCAGGACGTGCCCAGGTCAAGCAGGTTGACGAAGAAGTCGTTGGTGAGTGCTTCCGGGCGTTTGGTGAAGACGCCATGAGAAGACTGGTCGAAATTCGTGTTAAGGACACGCATGCCGCCAACGAGCACCGTCATTTCAGGGGCGCTCAGGGTGAGCAGTTGCGCTTTGTCCACCAGCATCTCTTCTGCCGATGCGGATATATGGCTTTGCTTTTTCACATAATTGCGGAACCCGTCTCCAATCGGCTCGAGTGCGGCGAATGATTCCACATCGGTTTGTTCCTGCGAGGCATCAGCGCGTCCCGGCGTGAAGGGCACCCTTATATCGTGGCCGGCATTTCTGGCCGCCTTTTCGATGCCTGCGCATCCGCCCAGCACGATCAGGTCGGCGAGCGAAACCATTTTACCACCGGACTGAGCGTCATTAAACGCTTTCTGTATGCCCTCGAGCGTATCCAGCACTTTCGCCAGTTGAGCCGGATTGTTGACTTCCCAGTACTTCTGCGGCGCCAGGCGAATGCGGGCGCCGTTTGCGCCGCCGCGTTTGTCGGAGC
>CAYVVK010000772.1:0-3237 GCA_964454855.1 uncultured Phaeodactylibacter sp.
TGGCGGTAGTCGGCGAAGCCTACGTAATCGTTGTTCAGAAAAATGCCGGCTTCCAGCTTGAAGTCGATAATGCCGCGCACGCCGGGGCGGAACTTGTGCTGAATGCCCGCTTCCAGGAAGCTGTAGTCGGTAACGCTCTCCGCCAGGCCGCTCACGCCCTGCCGGAAGCCCAGGCGCAGGGTGGGTGAGGAGTTCTCGATGGCCTCTTTTTTGCCGTTGTAGATGCGGTATTTTTGCCAGGGCCGCGCCTCGAGGCTGAAGCCCAGCACGAAGGCCTTCTCGGTTTCCGGTACGCCATTTTCCAGTTCCTGGTTGGGCGGGATGTTGGCATTATAGCTGCGGCCATCGCGGTTGAACCAGGTCTGCGTGGTATTATTTTCTAACGCAAAACGATTGGCCCATTCGGCGCTGAAATTGAAGGAGAGGTTCTCCCGTAGCTTATTGCTGTGGCTGAGCCGCAGGTGATCCTTTTCGTACAGGCTGAGGTAGGAGCGCTCCTCCACCAGGCTCAGGTAGGTGTTGAACAGCTGGCTGATGGGTTCCTGAGGATTGTACTGATAGATGTACCGCCCCCCTTCCAGGGAGAAATTATCGCGCAGGGCCTTGGGGCCGAAGGTATAGCTCAGCTTTCCCTTTCCGGTCAGTTTTTCCCGGGCAAAGGCGTAGCGCGGAGTGGCGGTAAAGGCAAAACGGTTGTCCTTATTCAGCGAATAGGAAAGCTCTGTATGCAGGTTGAAGCCCTCCACGGGGTTGAAGAAAAAACGATCCCAGAGGGAACCGTGTGCCAGATGCTGGTTTTTCCCCACCTTATAGCTACTACCACTGATGATGTCCATCGGGCTGAAGCCTCCGCTTTTTCGTTTGCGGCCGACGGACTCCAGCGAGTCGGCAGACTCTTGTTTGGCCTCTACCGCCGCCAGGCTGTCCACCCTCTCATAGCCTTTTACTTCATAAGTGGTCAGTGGTATTGGCCGTATTTCTTCCCAGTAGGCAGAGTCCCTTTTGCTGGCCATGGAGTCCACCTCATAGGCAGTATTCATCACTACTTCCGGTTCTTCCATTTCCTGACGTTCCTCCTTTTCGTATTCGCGCATCAGGCGGCGCAATTCCTTGCGGGTGAGTTCCTCGCCGGTGGCCAGCTTCTCTTTAACTTCCAGGTCTTTATTGCCTTCATTTTCCCGGGCGCGCTGCAGTTCTTCCGCCAACTGTTTATTCAGCTTTTCGTCGATCACGTTAAAATCGGCGTCCAGGTCGGGGTTAAGCGCTATCTGGTAATTGCTCACCGTAGCCAGGTAGTTGTACTCGAAATCGAAACCCAGGATCTTGCCATCGGCCCCGAACTTCAGGCTCACCGGCATCCAGGCCTTATCTTGTATTGGGGCGTATACCTGCTCTATATTGAGTTCGAAGCCCATCTTGTAGGTTTTCAGTGCCAGGCTGTAGATGCTCCACCAGTCTTCCACGATGTAGATGTGGCCTTCGAAGACATCCTCCCCTCGGCTGCGCGGTATCACCCTGATCTTGTTGACGCCATAATTGCGGTCCATAAAAAAGCCTTCGTATTCGAAGCGATAGTAGCCGAAGGCCCGGGGAGAGAGCGGAGAGACAGCCTCGGCGATCTTAGGCTCATAGAAGCTGCCGTTGATGTAGCTGTTGGGGCTGATATCCCCTCCGTCGCCGCGGGAATAGACGGATATGACCGTTTCTTTAAAGGTATTGGGCCGGGTGTATTCAATGCGGCTCACCGATTCGCTGACGAAGGCCACAGTAGAATCGATGCCCTCTTTTTCTATGGCCTTGCGCAGAAAGAAGGGGGAATCCTTCAGCCTGCCGGAACCTTTGATGTACACTTCCGCCTCGTAGCTGTCCAGCTGCTGTCGGTGGTAGCTGGCCTTGGCAATGGCCTTTCGCATAATGGTATAAGCCGGGTCTTCCCGCCCTGAATAAACATCCACTTCCTGCAACTGCAGGGCGCGTTCTTTCAGGCTTACATTAAGTAGTTCCATACGCTGCCCGGCCTTTACCTCGCGTACCTCTGTCTCATAGCCGAGAAACTGGAAGATGAGTGTATAAGAACCGGGTTCCAGGCGGATCTCATAATAACCTTCTTCATTGGTGGTAGTGCCGCTGCCCGTTTCCTGTACGTAGATGGTGGCGTAGGCCAGAGGGGCGCCACTGGCATCCGTTACCCGGCCGGAGAAGCCTCCGGCGAGGAGCAAAGCAGGAGCAGCAAATAAAAAAAGAAGCGTGAAGAGCAGTTTACAGGTTTTCATATCAGTGGTTTACAGCCGGAAAAATCCATTAGCCGAATGTACCATATTGACGGATAAAACCTGAATTTGTTTTACCGTCCTTTCCCGGATGGCCGTTTAATCTATCAAGCGCCGAAAGCCATCGGCCGACAGAGGTAACCTTTTGTTAAAACGGAATGTTTTATAGCGGATACCAAAACGATTTACTTTTTGCAGTAAAAGCTGTATTTTACGTTTTTGCATAAACATACTTATTTATATATGGCCGTATTCAAGTTTTTTAAGTTGCCAAGGCATCAGCAGTATGAATACAAGCCCCGCTACTGGGACCCCAAACGGGATGAGCTGGAAGAGCGGCTCAAGCAGATAAATGATATGAAAGAAGGAGATGCCGAAGCCATGAAAGCCCGCCTGACGGCAGGTTTCCGCAAAGGAGGTTTTCACGGCGATACCCGTTACCGCAGCAAACAGGTGATGCGGTCCAATTTGACGCTTATCGGCATTATTGTCGTCCTGTTACTTTTGTCCTACCTGTTCATCACCCTATATTTGCCGGAAATTGCCGAATCGGTAGGGCAGTAGGCAGTAGGCAGTGGGCAGTGGGCAGTGGGCAGTCTTCGCCCGCCGAAGCCTCGGCGAACCTGTCTACCAGGCGGTAGTCAGGTAGAGGAGGGAGGCAGTTTGCAGTATTTTTATGATCAGGAACCCGATTACTAAACAAAACAGAGGAAGGTCTGACTATGGCTGATCTCATTCAGCTGTTACCCGACGCTATCGCCAATCAAATCGCCGCAGGTGAGGTAATTCAGCGTCCGGCTTCAGTGGGTAAGGAGTTAATGGAAAATTCGATCGATGCCGGAAGCACCAGTGTCAGGCTGGTTATCAAGGATGCGGGCAAAGCGCTCATCCAGGTCATCGACAACGGTTGCGGTATGTCTGAAACCGACGCCCGCATGTCCTTCGAACGGCACGCCACTTCCAAGAT
>CAYVVK010000773.1:0-3229 GCA_964454855.1 uncultured Phaeodactylibacter sp.
TCCAGAGAGCTACAAGTTGTTGATATTCAAAGGCTTTGATCCCGAACTGACGTTATCCTTAAGGTGGAAATTTCATGCTCATGTTGTAAGTCTTCTGTCGGTAATGCATTTTCAAGGATTTAGTGGATATTTTTATTTCTTCACTATTGGCTAATGGCCTCTCTCTCCCACCGGCTCAAAGCGCGCCGTAAAATGCCGCAAGAACGGCGGCTCATACGTTATGTGGAACCCTTTGGCCTGCTCCCGCTCCTTTTCCAGCTCCCGGAAGGTCTCCACCACGTAATCCAGATGGCTTTGCGTATAGACGCGCCGGGGAATGGCCAGGCGCACCAGCTCCATAGGCGCCGGGATGAGCTGTCCTTCCTCGTCGTATTTTCCGAACATGACCGAGCCGATCTCGCAGGAGCGGATGCCGGCCTTGAGGTATAAGGCACAGGCCAGGGCCTGCCCCGGGAATTCCTCTGCCGGAATGTGCGGATAGAAGGCTTTGGCGTCGATATACACGGCATGGCCTCCCGGGGGCCAGATGAGCGGCACCCCTACTTCACGCAGTTTCTTCCCCAGGTAGGCGGTGCTTTTGATGCGGTAGTTGAGGTAGTCGGGCTCGAAGACCTCTTCCAGGCCGATGGCAATGGCCTCCATATCGCGGCCCGACAGCCCCCCGTAGGTGGAATAACCTTCGGTGATGATGAGGACAGTGCGGCACTGCAGCGCCAGGCCGAGGTCTTTCAGAGCGAGAAAGCCACCCATGTTGACCAGGGCATCTTTCTTGGCGCTGAACACGCAGCCATCGGCCAGGGCGAACATCTCCTGGGCGATCTCCCGGTAGCTTTCCTCTTCGAAACCTTCCTCCCGGTGCTTGATGAAGTAGGCATTCTCCGCAATGCGGCAGGCATCGAGTATAAAAAGGATGCCTGCTTCCCGGCAGATGGCCGATACTTCCCGGGCGTTGGCCATGCTGACGGGCTGTCCACCGCCGCTGTTATTGGTGACAGTGAGGATGACCGCCCCCATCTTATCCGCGCCATGTTCTTTTATGATGCCCCGCAGCTGTTCGGTGTCGAGATTGCCCTTGAAGGGGTGGAAGGCCTCCGGGTGGCGCCCCTCTTCTATAAGGGCATCTATGGCGGTAGCTCCGGTAAACTCGATATTGGCGCGGGTGGTATCAAAGTGAGTGTTGCTGACGAATACCTTTCCCTTTCCGCCGATGCGGGAATAGAGCAGGTGCTCCGCCGCCCGCCCCTGATGAGTGGGAAGGACGTAGGGGTAACCCGTCAGGCCCTTTATGGCAGATTCCATGCGCAGCCAGCTTTTGGCGCCGGCGTAGCTCTCGTCGCCTCGCATGATGCCGCTCCACTGTTCGGCGCTCATGGCGGAGGTGCCGCTGTCGGTCAGCAGGTCGATGATCACCTCATCGGAATGCAGCAGGAAGGGATTGTATTGGGCCTGGCGGAGGTATTGCAGGCGTTCGGCCTCGGTGGTCAGGCGGATCTGCTCCACCACTTTGATGCGGAAGGGCTCAATGGTTGTTTTATGGTGCATACTTTGATGTTGGTTAGGAAATCAGCGGGAAATTAGGAAGGTAAAATGGTAGTTTTGATGAAATTTGTCATCCTGCATGGAAAAGGCCTTACCTTTGCTTCGAGAACAACAATGATGAATAGCCTGCCGAAACAAGAGCTGACTTTTTTCTTTAGTGACATCGAGCAGTCGACGGAACTGCTGATGGAGCTGGGGGAGGGCTACGCACAGGTGCTGCGGGAGTACCACAGCGTGGTGCGCGCCGTGCTGGGAGAATACCGGGGTGAGGAGGTCGATACGGCGGGAGATGGCTTCTTTATCGTCTTTCCGGAAGCCCGAAAGGCCGTGATGGCGGCCGTGATGGCGCAGCGTGCTTTTGCCGTGCAAGCCTGGGCCCGGCAGATCGGCTTTCGGGTGCGAATTGGTATACATACCGGGGAGGCCATAGCCATACCTACCGGCTACATCGGGCTGGAAGTGCATCGGGCCTCCCGGGTCTGCAGTGCAGCGCACGGCGGGCAAGTCTTGCTTTCCGGGCCTGCAGTGCGCTCCCTGAAGGGGAAACCTCCTCCCGACACGGAGCTCCTTGACCTGGGACAGTTTCTGCTGCGGGGCTTTAGCGAGCCCGAGCGGCTGTATCAGCTTTCCATCCACGGCCTGCCCGCTAAGTTTCCGGCTCTGCGTACGGAGAAGCCTATGCCGACGGTGGCCGTACTGCCTTTCGTCAACCTCGATCCCGATAACAAGAATCCTTTTCTGGGTGACGGGATTGCCGAGGAGATCATCATTGCCCTGAACAAAGTGCCCGGCCTTCAGGTGGTGGCCCGCTCCTCCTCCTTTGCCCTCAGGGGCCAGGCGCTTGATGTCCGCGAGGCCGGCCGCCGGCTGAATGCCAAGGCCATCCTGGAAGGGTCCATCCAGCAGGCCAACGGGAAGCTGCGCATCAGCGCCTCACTGGTAGATACGGCCACCGGCTACAACATCTGGTCGGGCTCCTATCACCGGCGGATAGAAGATATTTTTACCGTTCAGGATGAAATTGCCGAAAACATCGCCGCCAACCTCAAGATCAAACTGATCTCCAAGCGGGTGCGGGGGGTGCAGAGCCGGCATACCCGGGATATCAAAGCCTACAATTACTATCTTCAGGGCCGGCAGCATTATTATCAGTTCAGCCCTGCCGGCATAGAGAAGGCCATGCAGTTCTTTCAACAAGCCATCGATACCGATGCGGCTTATGCCCTGGCCTATTGTGGGCTGGCCAATTGCTACTCCTATCAGTACCTCTATGTAGAGCCTGTCGAGGAGAATCTGCTGGCCGCCGAAAGGGCTAGCCGACAGGCAATAGAACTGGACCCCTGGCTGGCGGAGGCCTACGTGGCGCACGGCCAGGCCCTGTCTTTGGAAAAACAATACCGGAAAGCGGAGCAAGCCTTTCAGCGAGCACTGGAACTCGACTACGAGCTGTTCGAAGCCCGTTACCTCTACGGCCGGCTGCTGTTCATTCAGGGAAAGCTGGAAAAGGCGGCCTACTGGTTTGAGGAGGCCAACCGCGTCCGCCCCGAAGATTACCAGTCCCTGCTCCTGGCCGGCCAGATGTATGCCGACCTGGGCCGCACCGACAAGGCCGTGGCCGCCCGCCGGCGCGGTATCGAAGTGGCGGAAAGCAGCCTGTTGCTCGATCCGGAAAGGACCCGCGCCCTCTATT
>CAYVVK010000774.1:0-3221 GCA_964454855.1 uncultured Phaeodactylibacter sp.
GGCGCCAATGTCAAAGAACTCTTTCGGCTAATTAGAACTTAACAGCCCTGCCCTTGGGGGGAGGATACTTGCCCTCGCGCTGCAGGGTATCCGCCCGGTTGAGCGCGGTGGCTTCCACCCGCACCAGCAGCTCATGTGCGTCGGGCTCCGGTTTTTCCCATTGGCCGATGTACAGTTTCTCCGGCCCTCCAAATTCTTTGATCCGTACTGCTTGCATGCTGGTCGTGTTTTGTTTCTTTTAAGAATGCGGGAAGGGGGAGTAGGGTTTACCGTGATGGGGGGTTATCCTGTTTTTCAGAAGATGCTTGAGTGGATTGGCGATGTTCCTTCGAATGGCCATGGAGTTCATGGTAACAGGTTTTGATTAAGGGAAGGCGGGCGGCAATCAACCATTCAACCCTTTCCACAACAACCCTGCCGCCTCTTCCCAGCTGTAATGAACCTGCCGCGCCATTTCCCGGGCGCCCTTACTCAGCCGCTTCAATTCGGAGGGCTGCCCTTCCCAGCGCTTCAGGCATGCGGCCATTTCCTCATGGGTATCGCAAAGGTAACCGTTATATCCCTGCCAAATGTGGGCAGCAGCATTGCCTCCCCGGTAGGCCAGGATGGGCAAGCCCCGTGCCGCCGCTTCCTGCATCACCATACCGTAGGTTTCCATATAGGAAGGCGAGATCAGCAGGTTGCTTTTCCCGTAGGCCTCGTATACTGACTGCTGCGGGAGTTCGCCCCGATATTCCACCAGGCCCTGCAGTTGCGTCAGCAGGTTTAGGCAATGATTTGCATAGATGGGCTCCAGGTTCCTGCTTCCCATCAGCTGAATGTATGTTTGCTTCCAGGGAGCCCTTCGGAGCAGCGCTTCCAGAAATGGCCCTATTCCTTTACGCTCCACCAGGTTGGCTGCGATAACCGCCCGGATGGGAGGGTACGCGCAGGCCGTGATCTCCGGCTGAAATTCCAGGGCCGGCGGTATGGCCAGAATGGGGCCCTCCATGCCGCGTTCCCGCAAATAACGGGCAGCAAAAGCACTGGTGGTAAGAAAACCATCGTATTTCTGCAGGTAAGGAGCTTCTTTCTCCCTGAACCAGCCTTCGCCATCCCAACCCTCCGGCGGATACAGGCTTTGCAGGTGATGCACCAGTAACAGGGCTTTACCCGGCCAGCCGGCGGGATCAAAATCCTCCATATACAAAGTATCGACTATGAGCACGCCCTCCCTTTTTTGCAGGCTGTTCGGCTCCTCCCGCCGCACATCGGCGCCCTGCCTCTGCAGGGCTTCCATAAGCCGGAAGTTGTAAATGTTGCCACCGGATTGAAAGGCAAAAGGGTCAGGAGCCAGAAAAATGAGGCTGAAGGCAGGCATAAGATTTTTATTTGTGGTTTTCGGGGATGGACAAAAGCCCTGCCTGACCTTGGCCAAGGTGAAAATCCACCAGCCGCCGGGCGAACCGGAGTCGCCTGGCGGCAATCAACCTTCATAAGCCGCCCAGGCTTCATGAGATTCTCCGAGCTGCACCCTGATCTTTCCCGAAAACTGATCCGCCACGGCCTCTTTGACTATCCCGTGGATGTATTGGGCCATGTATTCGGTGGTCGTGAGTACGCCTTTAAAAGTGTCCAGCTCGTCCAGGTTCTGGTAGTTCAGGGGTTGCAGGGTGCTCTTCAGGGCCTCGTGGGCCAGGGCGATATCGATCACGATGTTCTGCTCGTTGAGCGATTCGGAAAAGAAGGTCACATCTACGATGTAGGTGGCGCCGTGCAGTTTCCGAGCGGGGCCGAAAGCGGGGTGCTTCAGGGAATGCGCGATCATGATGTGCTGGCGAATGGTAACGCTGTACATATTTGGCTAATTTTCCTTTTGATAAGCAATGGCATAGCCCAGGCCGGCGGCCTCTCCCCTTCTCAGTTCCTGAAAAAAGGCAGGGCTATCCTCTAAAGGCATGGCATGAGTGATGTGTTCGTCAAAGGCGGGGTTTTTCAGCAGCCGGAGCGCCAGTTTTCTCCGGCGCCGGTAATCCCAGCGGCTCTGCCGGGCGAAGGGAATATGAGACACCTGGGAACTGATGAGCTGTTTTCGGTTGTAGTGAAACTCCGTTCCCAGCTGAAGTTTCAATTCCCGGGCGCCGTACCAGCTCAGTTCCACCACCCTGCCTTCCATACCTACCGCATCCAGGGCAGTTTGCAGGCCACTGCCCGTCGCAGAAGTGTGGAAGGCCAGGTCAAAATCGGTGGGCCGGGTTTCGGCGGGCAGTACCTGGAAGCCCATTTGCCGGGCCATGGTGATCCGCTGGTGCTGTTTTTCCACAATCCAAAGCGCTACACCTGGAAATTCCCGGAGCAGGCGGGCAAGCAGGGCGCCGATCATTCCGAAGCCCACCAGCAGTACCTTATCGCCGACGCCGGCTCCCGAATCCCAGAGGGCGTTGATGGCCGTCTCCATATTGCTGGCCAGTGTGGCCCGAAGCGGAGGTATGCCTTGCGGAATGGGAACTACCAGCTCTTCCGGCACCCAGGCCCGTTCCTGATGGGGATATAAGGCGTGCACCAGGAGGCCATGCCATTTGTGGCCGGGCATCTGCACCTTGCCTACCAGGGAATACCCGTATTTGAGGGGGAAGCGGAAATCGCCTTCCATACCCGGCACCTGCATGGCTTCGTGCGAGGATGCCGGCACCTGCCCACGGGCCACGAGGCGCTCGGTACCGGTACTCACCAGGCTGTAGAGGCTTTTTATTTCTACGAGGCCCTCCCTGTTCTCCGGCCTTTTTGCAGGCCGCAGCGCGGAGGTTTCAGAAGAAAGGTGCCAGAGTGCATTCGGGTCCATGTTGGTTTTATGATAGTTGGCCGGTAAACATCATGGTATTCCCCACATGCTGGAAAGCAAATTTCTTGAACTGCAGGGCATCATCCACAGAGGCGATCTCCGGCAGGGTAATGGCTGGCTTTCCGGAGCCGAAAACCATGGGAGAAAGGTGGAGTTGCAGAATATCTACCACCTTGTCCTGTAAAAAATAGGAAGTCGTCGTGGGGCCGCCTTCCAGGTAAACGGATTTGATGCCGCGCTGATACAGGCAGCGCAGGACTTTTATGGAGCAGATGCGGCCATTCTGTTCTGCGGGGAGGTGGAGATAACACATCTTGCCGTTTAGCTGGCTCTTCTCAGCCCCGATCACAATGATGCCTTCGGGGCAGCTGTCGTAGAGCGACTGGTAATCCGATGCCGG
>CAYVVK010000775.1:0-3216 GCA_964454855.1 uncultured Phaeodactylibacter sp.
ACAAAAATAAGGCTCCCCGACTTTTCACAAATCTTGGGTTGTCAGACTATAAATACCCCTTTTCAGGGATAACCGATATCCCAGCCGGCTTTTAATTTCAGGCAGGCAGCCTTCCGCGGCCCAGCGGTCCAGCACATCGGGGTGATAGTAATCATTCAGGTAAGTCCAGTGGGCATTTTCCAGGTCGGTGAGGGCGTTGACACAATTGGTATAAAGAGGATTGTCTCCACAAGACTCTCCCCCCATGATAGTGTAGCGGCTTTCTGTTTCCCAATAGGGCTTTTCGGTTTCGGTATTTTCAAAAGTGAAATCATTGGCGGCCACAAGAAAACAATCGTTGTGGTATCCAGTCCGGCTTTTGGCATTTCCGCTGTAAGCCTCAGCAGCAGCCAGGCTGTCGGCGGGGATATCAAAGCCATAAAATCCAGCTTTTAGCAAAGGGTACCTCAAAGAAAGGAGCCGGCCGCCCGGCAAAACCGCCAACAGGCTATCGGTCACCGCCCGACGGTCCGACCAATTTTGAGCTGTCAGCGGGGCATCCGCGATTGACCCGTAGGCATCACTATAGCAATTTTCCCCCCAAACGCCCCAAAAGCCATTCTGTAGTGTCAACAGGACATCGCTATTATCCTGCAATAGGGGCTTAAGCTGATCAATATGCGAAAGCAGCTGAGGCAGAGGGGGCGCATCCAGGTAAGGTGGAGCGGCAGGCAGTTGGTCGGTATAGGCAAACCGGGCAACAACTTTCATCCCAGCCGCCCGCATCGCTGCAAAGTCCTCTTCAATCTGTTGCAAAAAGCTTTCGCTTATGGGTGCGTCCAGAAACTCGTCCAGGAAAAAGTAACGGAAGATCAGCGTCCGCCCCTCACTGCGGATCCACTCCAGGACATCGGCCGTAAGTGGCATGGGCGAAGAAGCCCGGGTCTCGGTGTAGCGGTAAAAGCCCCGTTCGGGGTTCAGCAACATATCGTTGCTCGGCTCGTAAACCACTGTATCCCCCTGGCTAAGCAGTGGCGTACTTAATAAGAGGAATAGCAGGACATTCAAAGGGCGCATGTTGGCTTTTTCATAAAAATAAAGGTTTTCCAGCTTTCGCAAATGGCCGTGGATCGCCTCATGCTGCCCACTTACATAGTTAGCGCCACTCTATCGGGGAAAATCATTCAGCCCGAGTATTTTTTTATTTCAATGGAGACCCTGCATCAAAACCCATACAAACAACTGATAATCATAATGCTAAATTCAAACCAATACTCCGGAGAGAAAGCACTAATCCAACGCCAAACACCTCCTTTTGCCCCTTTTTTCTAATTTTTTTCGCCCAACTTGGGACCCTCCCAACCATTCCGCCCACTCATAAGCGAACATTAAAACTATTCATCAAAAAACACCAAACCATGTTCCAATCAATCCACCTCCGTTATTTTTTCGCACAGTTTGTTTTTGCGGCCTCCGGCTTCGACAACACTTAGTGCGAATATCCTAAATGATTACAATCCAAGTTCTTGATTCTAAGGTTTCCAGATGAATACAATGCTCATCTTCTTGAAGAAGCCATTGTACTTTCAATCAAGCTGGTAACCTGCTTCAAACGGCGAAAAACTACAATTGGACTTTCGCTTCAATTTTCAGGATAAATCAAGATTTGGCCTCATCATGGTTTTTCAACATGGCACATTCTAAAGCACTAACAGGCATCAAGATGCATACCATTCCCAAATTTCAAAAGATAGATACTATGGACTTCAGAGCCTTCCTTAAAAAGAACGAATACCTTACTGATTTACCTGCCGAAGAAATAGATAGTCTAGCATCCCAATGCACATTAAAAACACTTAACAAGCATGGGAGGTTATTTGAGATAGGGCAGAATGGCAATAAGCTGTATATACTAATCTCTGGTGAATTAAAACTCTGGTTTAAAGGAGGGAGAGAAGTAATTCTGAAAAAAGGAGATTGCTTCGGTGAAATAGCTTTGATTACTAATCGCGGAAGACAAGGCACCATTAGAGCGGTAAAGGATAGTAAACTAATCGCAATAGAAAAGCGAGCACTTATAGGAAACGCAGTAATTTCATTCGAAAGTTCATTAGGAATTGTTCAAAAAATGGCTGACAATTCAGCAAAGTATTTGCTCCAAAATTTCTCCTTAAACGCTAAAACTCTTGCTGAAAAAGGAGAAGGGAAAAATATTGAATATAAAGAATCTTTCCCTATTGATAAAGATGCGAGAGATAAGATTTTTAAGACAATAAATGCATTTTTAAATACCAGCGGAGGCACAATTCTATTGGGTGTAGATGATGACGGAAGGGTAGTTGGAATTAAAAACTGGTCTAACTCTTTAGGAGAAAAAATTATTTGCGAGATAAACAATAGGGTGAAAATGCTTGGAGCAGATGTCCTCAACTACGTCAATTCGAATTCCGAGGAAATAAAAAACAAAGTAGTCATCCGCATTGATGTTCAATACATCAACAGAGCTGTTTTCATGCCGAATAAGACTGAAGATTATTACATCAGGAAAAATGCTTCCATCCATAAACTCAACAAGCCAGACACTTATAAACACCTCAAAAAAAGGGGGTTATAAATCAATACAATCACACCACTAAAGCTGTGCCCTTTTCTTAGAAAGAACTTAACAGACATGATTCGGGAAGATTGGTATATACAAAACCAGGGATTTTCGAATAGCCGATCATTACTGCATTATGTCTCATATTCTATATCTGATTTCTAAACTTGATTTTTGTCGATAGTCTAAAGTGGATAAATATTTTCATTAGGCCTTAGACACAACTAAAACCTTAATATCATGAATTTTCGAATTCTCTTTTTCTTCTCACTTTTCATTATGGTAACGTCGAGCCTATTTGCTCAGGAGACTCAAACCAAGTATTACTTTTTTGATAGCAATTGGCAGGAAACCAATATTGATAATTATACCTACTATCGAAAAGTAGAAGTATATCCAGATGGCAGCTACAAGACCCCTATTGTTGATTACTATAGAAATGGTGCAGTACAATCTATAATCAAGGCAGACTACTTCAAACTAAATAGTGGAGCGTTTTTCACAGATGCTGGTGGTAGAAACGGCGAGATCTACTTTTACGATATCTACGGAAGGCTAAAGTCTTACTATAAATTCGAAGATAGCAAAGTAGTTGCCTCCTATGACTCCGGAGAAGAGGAAGACGAATGGACTCTCGA
>CAYVVK010000776.1:0-3212 GCA_964454855.1 uncultured Phaeodactylibacter sp.
TGAACTATACGGCTCTGCCGTAATTGTAAACTTTATTTTTGGACAGTTACTAAGGTGTTTTTCCGCCATCTCGTATTTTTCCAGGCCAGGCAGCGGGTCAACAGTAAAGGGGGACAAACCGAAAGGCGCCGCCGTCGAACAGCCCCTTATCGCTCAGCTTCAACCGTGGGATGACGAGCAGCGCCATGAAAGAAAGCGTCATGAAGGGCGCCGAGAGCGGGCTGCCCATGGCCTGCCGGGCGAATTCATCGATCCTCTTGTAGTCCCGGGCCACACTTCGCCCATCGGCCGTCGTCATGATGCCGGCTACCGGCAGGGGCAGGAGATGCTCCTGGCCCCCGGCTACGGCTGAGATCCCTCCCTTTTGTCCGATGATCAGGTTCACTGCCCGGCAGAGCGATTCGTCATCCACCCCTACAGCGATAATGTTGTGGGAATCGTGGCCCACACAGGAAGCGATGGCCCCGCTTTTCAGGCCGAAGCCATTAATAAAAGCCACAGCCGGAGGCGCTTTCTCCTGGTATCGGTTTACCACCGCCATCTTGAGGATGTCTTTTTGCACATCCGCCACCAGAAAACCCTCTTTCTTACGGGGAGTAGCGGTAAAACTGTCGGTAATCAGAGCGCCGTCTTTGGCCTGTATCACCCGAATGCAATTGCTTTCCGCCATCAACATGAAATCTTCGGGCTGCTTCGCCTGAGCATGAAAATTATTGGGTGCCTCTGCTTCCACCCGTTCTATCTTCGACTGGCCGTTTTCCGCCACCAACTCACCATCGATATAAGTGGCGCGCAGCTTAAAGGTTTGCAGGCCTTCCACCAGAATGAGGTCCGCAGGGTCTCCGGGGCGGAGCAGGCCGACATCCAGCCCGTAGTGTTGCACAGGGTTGAGGCAGGCGGCGCGCAACACGTCGAAGAGCTCATAGCCTTCCGATATCGCGCGGGCGGCCAGCTGGTTGATGTGCCCCAGAATGAGATCGTCCGGATGCTTGTCATCCGAGCAGAACATGATGCGATCGGGAAACTCGGGCAGCAGGCCGATCAGCGCATCGAAATTCCTGGCGGCACTGCCCTCCCGGATGATCACTTTCATGCCCATTTCCAGCTTTTCGCGGCCCTCCTCGTAGGTGAAACATTCGTGGTCGGTGCTGATACCGGCGGTGATGTACTGCCGCGCCTCTTCCCCCCTCAGGCCGGGCGCATGCCCGTCAATGGGTTTTCCCAGCGACTGAGCAGCAGCCAGTTTGGCCATCACTTCGGCATCCTGATGAAGTACGCCGGGATAGTTCATCATCTCCGCCAGATAGCGGATCTCGGGCATGCGCAACAGAGCCTCTACTCCTTTGGCGTCGATGGAAGCCCCGGCGGTCTCAAAATTCGTGGCCGGCACGCAGGAGGGCGCCCCGAAATTGAACTTGAAAGGCACCTTATTGCCGTTCTCTATCATATAGCGCACTCCTTCCACCCCCAGCACATTAGCGATCTCATGGGGGTCGGAAACGGTGGCCACCGTGCCGTGCCGCACCGCCAGGCGGGCAAACTCCGAAGGGACGAGCATGGAGCTTTCGATGTGGACGTGGGCGTCGACGAAGCCGGGCATGATATAGAAACCTTCCGCCCGGGCAAGCCGGCGCACCTTTTCGATGCGCCCGGCCCGCACCTGCACCTCAGCGGGGTAAATATCTCGGGTATGGAGGTCTACAAACTGCCCCTGGAATATTTTCATAGCGAAAAGTTTGTAATTTACGCGCGGCAAGAAAACCGCAACGGCCGATGAACGAATTTTTCGATAATATACTCTTTAGCATCGGGAATTACAACGTCAGTATCGGGCAGGCCGTCCTGACGGCTCTGCTCTTAGCCGCGTCGTTCACAGCTTACTGGCTCCTCTCCTACCGGCTGTTGCCACACTATTTTAAAAAAGTGGAGCTCGACCGGCCCGAAAGGAGGAAACTGAGGGCCATACTGGCCACCTTCCTCATCCTGTCTGCCGCACTCGCCCTGCTTCTTCTCTATGAGCTGGACCGCCTGCTGCTGGAAACTGCCGAAGATGCCGCTAATGTAAAAATCTCCACCGTCTTGCAGGCCCTGATCATCTGGCAGTTTGCCCGCATGCTGGATTTCGTCATCTCCAAGATCGTCATTCACAATTACTACGAGCAGCGAGCAGAACCACAGATAGAGATCGACCACTACCAGACGGATTCGAAAAAGAAAACGCACCGTACGGTTCAGTATGTGGTATATGTGCTTGCGCTGCTATTCATTCTTCAGGCCTTCGATGTCAACCCTACTTTTTTCAGATATCCTCCCGCCAAAGGGCAGGAAGAAGGAGTTCCGTTCACCCTGGTCAACATCCTGAACGCCGCCTTCATTGTACTGCTGGCCAGGCTCATCGCCTGGATACTGATACAGTTCATCCTCAAAAGATACTACAAGCGCAACAAAATCAATGTAGGCTCCCAGTTTGCCATCAACCAGTTGCTGCAGTACTTCGTCTACGTAGTGGCTATTCTCATGGCCCTGGAAGCCCTGGGCTTTACCCTGACAGTGCTCTGGGGCGGCGCCGCGGCCCTGCTGGTCGGTATTGGCCTGGGCTTGCAGGAGACGTTTAAGGATCTGTTCTCGGGCATCATCATGCTCTTCGAGCGGCGTGTGGAAGTAGGGGATGTGGTGGAGGTGGACGGCCTGATCGGTACGGTACGGCGCATCGGCGTGCGTACTTCCCTGGTGGAAACGCGCGACAACATCACCGTCATCGTACCCAATTCCAGGCTCATCATCGATAAGGTGGTCAACTGGAGCCACTTCGACAACAAGGCCCGCTTCTATGTGCAGGTGGGCGTAGCCTATGGTTCTGATACGGAACTGGTGAAAAAACTACTGCTGAACGTAGCCCGGGAAAACGCCTTTGTGCTCCGCCATCCACCGCCCTTCGTCCGCTTCGTCGATTTCGGCAACTCCTCTCTGGATTTTCAGATCCACTTCTGGTCACATGAGTTGCTGCGCATAGAGGACGTCAAGAGCGATATCCGCTTCGAGATCGACCAGGCCTTCCGGGAAAACAATATCACCATCCCGTTCCCGCAGCGGGATGTGTGGATGAGGGGAGAATGAGTGTTGTTGTGTTGATGTGCTTATGTGTTGACGTGTTTATGTGCCTTCGTGACTTTAACACCTACACACTTAAACACTTAATATACTCCCTCAAA
>CAYVVK010000777.1:0-3209 GCA_964454855.1 uncultured Phaeodactylibacter sp.
ACCGGGTGGGCACCTATGATACGCTATGGACAGACAAAGCGGAAGCCCGCCGGGCCGTCCGCTTTGAGCGCCAGCTGGAACTCGCCCTGGAAGGCCACCGCTTCTTCGACCTGCGCCGCTGGGGCATCGCCAAAAGCTACCTCAATGAAAAATACCTGCCTGTGGAAAAGACGCGGCGCCCTTATCTTCGGGCCTCAGGCGGTTTCGAAAACAGGCATATGCTGTATCCATTGCCGGCTGCCCAGATAGAGCAGAGTACAGAGGAAGGAGAGCCACGGCTGAAGCAGAATCCGGGGTATTGATTCAGTGGGCAGTCTTTCAGATGCAAGCGGTACTTAAAGCCGGAAAGCGGAAGTCGGAATTTTCCAGGCTGAGTGCCGCCAAGATGGGGCTGAGAATGCTTACACCATAAAAAAACAGGGCCTCCTTAACAAAACGCAGTTTGCCTCCTACGCCCTGCGGGCTTCGGCGGCTGATAGCAGTAAATAAAGAAACCGATTAACCGATCCATACAAATGAAATAATATGCCCGTCACCAAAAAATACCACTTATTCTTATTCGGCCTTTTAAGCCTGATCCTGCTGGCTGGCTGCCAGCACGAAGAACCGATGTTTCAGCAGATCAGCCCCGCAGAAACCGGCATCCACTTTTCCAACCGCATTACGGAAAACGACACCTTCAATATTCTCGCCTACGAGTATGTGTACAATGGCGGCGGCGTGGGCATCGGCGATTTCAATAATGACGGCCTGCAGGATATCTTCTTCTCCGGCAATATGGCCGAAAACCGCTTCTATCTGAACCAGGGCAATTTCCGCTTTGAAGACGTCACCGAGGCCTCTGGCCTGGCCGCGCAAAACCGCTGGAGCTCCGGGGTGGCGGTGGTGGACATCAACAACGATGGCTGGCTCGACCTCTACGTCTGCGCCACGGCCTACGAACCCGGGGCACGGCGCGCCAACTCCCTGTTCATCAATGAAGGAGCTTCCCCGGAGGGAGAAGGCTGGGCCGGGACATTCACGGAAAGCGCCGGCGTCTACGGCCTGGCCGATGAATCCCACACCACCAATGCCGCATTTTTCGACTACGACAACGACGGCGACCTCGACCTCTACCTGCTGATCAACCAGATGGAAGAAGGCGCCATTCCCAACCGCTACCGGAAGAAGATCACCGACGGCAGCTCTCCACGCACCGATAAACTATTCCGGAATGACTTCGACGAAGAACGAGGCCATCCGGTATTTACCGATGTCTCCAAAGAGGCCGGCATCACCATCGAGGGCTTTGGCCTGGGAGTCAACATCTGCGACATCAACCGCGATGGCTGGAAAGATATTTACGTCACCAACGATTACCTCACCAATGACCTCCTTTGGGTTAATAACGGCCGCGCCAACGAAGAGCGCAAAAGAAATAACGAACCGCTGCTACCGGCATTCACCGATAAAGCCGCCGATTATTTCAAGCACACCAGCCATTCCGCCATGGGCAACGACGTCGTCGATTTCAATAACGACGGGCTCGCCGATATCGTCGCGCTGGACATGCTGCCGGAAGACAACCTGCGGCGCAAGGCCATGCTCCCCCCCAACAATTACACCAACTACCTGAACAACGACCGCTTCGGCTACCAATACCAGTACGTCCGCAATACCCTGCAGCTCAATCAGGGCCAACGCCCCGGAAGCGGGGAACCCATATTCAGCGAGGTGGCCATGCTGGCCGGTATTTCCTCCACCGACTGGAGCTGGGCGCCTCTGGCCGCCGACTTCGACAATGACGGGGGCAGGGACCTCATCATCACCAATGGTTTCCCGCATGATGTGACCGACCGTGATTTTATGGATTACAACAGTGAAAAGGGAGCCTTCCTGACCCAAGATCAGCTCCTGGAGAGGATCCCCTCTGTAAAGATCAGCAATTATGCCTTCCGAAACCAGTTGCAGAAAGAAGGCGCACCCCCAAGCTTCGAGAACGTTACGGAGGCCTGGGGCATTGGCCAGAGTTCCTTCTCCAACGGAGCCGCCTACGCCGACCTGGACAACGACGGCGACCTGGATTACGTGGTGAACAACATCAACGACAGCGCCTTCGTGTTCAGGAACCTGGTGGTGGAAAGCCGCCCGGACAGCGCCAACTGGTTTAAAGCCCGGTTTCGGGGTAGCGAAAAGAACCGTGGTGGCCTTGGCGCTACGCTCGAAATTTTCTACCAGGGAGGACGGCGGCAATTCTGGGAAAACACCCCTTACCGGGGGTACCTCTCCTCAGTGGAAAGCGGGGCTCACTTCGGCCTGGGCAACACCTCCGAGATCGACAGCCTGGTGGTAAGCTGGCAGGAAGGCCTGAGGCAGGTACTGTATGCTGTTCCCGTCAATCAGGTTTTAGAACTGGATATTAAAAATGCCGAAAGGTATCGCCCGCCACCCGCAGGCCACGAGGCTCCTACCCTGTTCACCGAAGCCACCGACGCACTGGGCATCGGCTACAGACATGCCGAAAGCGACTACAACGACTTTAACGTGCAGCGGCTGCTGCCGCACAAACTTTCCCAGTACGGCCCCGGCCTGGCGGTGGGGGACGTGAACGGCGATGGCCTGGACGACCTTTACCTCAGCGGCTCCCACTTCCATAAGGGGACATTCTTCATCCAACAGGCAGACGGGCGCTTTGAGGCCCGGGACCTCCTGCCCGGCCCCGAAGGACAACAGAAGCGGGAGGAAGAACTCGGCGCCCTCTTTTTCGATGCGGACAATGACGGGGACGAAGACCTCTATCTCGTCAGTGGAGGATATGAGTTTGCCATTTCCGACCCTGCCTACCAGGACCGCTTGTTCCTGAACGAAAACGGCAGCTTCACCCTCGCGGAAGGCGCCCTGCCGGCCTTTCTCAGCAGCGGCTCCTGTGTCAGGGCTGCCGATTTCGACCGGGATGGCGACCTCGACCTCTTCGTCGGGGGGCGGGTATTGCCTTTCCAGTATCCGCAGCCGGTATCCAGCTATCTGCTCCGCAATGATGGCAGCGGGCACTTCTCCATTGCCAACCGCGAGGCGGCACCGGCCCTAGACAGCATCGGCCTTATCTGCGATGCGCTCTGGACTGACTATGACAATGACGGCTGGGTAGACCTGCTGCTCGCCGGAGAATGGATGCCACTGACTTTTCTGAAAAATAAAGAGGGGCAGTTGACACTGGCACAACAACCTTC
>CAYVVK010000778.1:0-3206 GCA_964454855.1 uncultured Phaeodactylibacter sp.
TCTTTGTACACCTTTTCAACCCCGTACAGATGATGAAAGGTCAGCGGCTCCCCGTCTTCCAGGACGCAATTGACTTCCTTGCCCATTTCCATGACCCAGAATTTGGACTCCTCCCGGAAATTGGTGGGGGCATGCACTTTGGCGGCCGCCAGCGCTTCTTCCTGCACCAGCTGCAGATCCGCCTCAGGAGCCACCCAGAACTCCACATGCGCCCAGATGTAGGGGTCGCGGATGGAGAAGTTGACCATCTGCCGGTTGAGCATGTCCATATTGGAGAGGATGTAGCGCTTCCAGTTCCAGATCTTGACGGAGGTGTGCAGCATGGAGATGTCCTCGATGGTGCCGTAATGGCCGTCCACAATAATGGTGTCTCCCAGCCGGATGTGGGAGGAGAAGCTCAGTAGCACGCCGGCGATGAAGTTCTCGATGACCGGCCTGGCGGCGATACCCAGGATGATGCCCAGAATGGACAAGGTGACAGAGATGGCCGTCAGGGGGATATACCCCAGAAAGGGGATACTGAGCAGGAACAGGCAGGTGATCGTGATGGCCACGATAGCCGCCTGTCGGATAATGCTGAAGCGCCCGCCGATATTGGCGGCAGCCTTTTCCAGGCCCTCAGCTGCCGTTTCACCGGGAGGAGCGGCTACACTGATGGGGCTGAGGGTATCCATGTCTTCCAGGCGGGAGATCCGCCTCTTCTTAGAACGGGTAATGAATTTCAGCAGCAGCCACAGTCCTATGCTTCCGGCCAGGACGACGCTCCCCAGGTAAATGTATTGATTGAGACTCATGGTGTTTTGTTTTTCCAAAGTGAACAAGAGCCAGGCTTTGGAACTTATATATGCAAAAGCGGATTCTTCGTATATTTAGGTAAATAAATAAGCCGAAATGAGAAAACCAATCGCCATTCCGTTGATGAAAACATTTCTGTTCTTGTTCCTGGGCGTATATCTATTCTCCTGCGCCACCAATCCCGTAACAGGAAAAAGCGAGCTCATGTTGCTGAGCCGGGGCCAGGAGGTCGCCATGGGTGAGCAATCCGACCCGCAGATCGTGGCGGCCTTCGGGCGCTATGATGATGAAAAGATCCAGCAGTTTATCACGGAGAAAGGCCAGCAGATGGCCCAGATATCACACAGCCCGGAACTGAATTACGAGTTTAAGGTACTGGATTCACCGGTGGTTAATGCCTTTGCCCTGCCGGGAGGCTTTGTGTATTTTACCCGCGGCATACTGGCGCACTTCAACAACGAAGCAGAATTTGCCGGCGTGCTGGGCCACGAGATCGGCCACATTACCGCCCGGCATTCCGCCAAGCAGTACAGCCGGCAGGTGATCGCCCAGGTCGGCCTGGTGGCGGGCATGGTGCTCTCCGAAGATTTCCGGCAGTATGCCGGCATTGTCCAGACGGGCCTGGGGCTGCTCTTCCTGAAATACGGCCGCGACGCGGAAAGCCAGTCCGACCGACTGGGGGTGGAATATTCTACTAAAATAGGCTACGACGCCCACGAGATGGCGGGCTTCTTCAACACCCTGTCTCGCATGCAGGAAAAGAGTGGCCAAAGTATCCCCACTTTCCTCTCCACCCACCCCGACCCCGCCAACCGCTATGAAAATGTGCACAAGCTGGCCTCTCAGTGGCAGCAGAAGACAAGTGGAAGTTCTTATCAAACCAATCGCAACTCCTATCTCCGCATGATAGACGGGCTGGTCTACGGCGAGGACCCCCGGCAGGGTTACGTGGAGAACAACCGCTTTTACCCCCCGGAACTGAAATTCCAGTTTCCCGTCCCCGCCGGCTGGCGCACGAATAACATGCCGGCACAGGTGCAGATGGCGCCCGAAGATGGCAAAGCGCTGCTCCTGCTGCGGCTCGCCTCAGAGAACAACCTCTCCGCTGCCGCCAACGCCATGCTGCAGCAGAACCAGCTCACCGAGATCAGCCGGAAGAGTGAAACCGTCAATGGCCTGCCTGCCCTCGCCGTACTGGCCCAGCAGGCGAACGAGCAAACCCAGCAGGTAGTCCGCCTGTTGGCCTACTTCATCCAGTATGAAAACCGCGTTTACAACTTTATGGGTATGGCCTACCAGGAGGATTTCAATACCTACGCGCCCCGTTTCGAACAAACTATGGAGGGTTTCAACCGCCTGACGGATGCTTCCAAGATCAACGTAAAACCGGAACGCATCCGCATCCACCGGGTGGACCGCTTTATGAGCCTGCGGGATGCCCTGCAGGATGCCGATATGCCGGCCAGCCGCTACGAGGAGCTGGCGGTACTCAACGGCATGGAACTGAATGATAACCTGACCCAGGGGATGCTGATCAAGGTGATTGAGGAGTAGGGTTATATTGTTGCATTGCTACATTGTTGGGGCTGGATAGTATTGTTTTGCCTGAAATTGCTTCGATAGCGGGGTTTGAAGAGCCTTATTTCCAGGCTTCTGGGATAAATTGTTAAATTGTCGGGCATATCGAAACCCGCCTGGCTATATTGTTGAATTAAAATCAGAAAGCCGTGTATAAAGCTGCTCGAAACACCATCCTCCTGCTCTCCGCCTTCCTGCTTTTTACCGCCGAAAAGTGCAGCCAGGAGAAGTACAAGTATTCGGAAGAGACGCAGATCGAGATGTCCAAAACCGCCTGCTTTGGGAAATGCCCGGTCTACAGCATCACCATCAAGGGCAATGGAGAGGCCACTTACAACGGCAAGCGTTTTGTAAAAGTAGAAGGAGAACAGCAGCGCACTTTTCCCGCCGATACCATCAACCAGCTCTTCAACGCCTTTGCAGAAGCCGATCTCTGGCAGTACAAAGATGAATATACCGATGACATCACCGACCTGCCCACCACCTACCTCACTTTTCAGCATAAAGGGCAGCAAAAGCGCATCAAGATGTACTACGGCTTCCCCGAAAAGCTGGAAGAACTCACGGAAATGGTGGAGGAGCTGGCCTTGAGTGAGGGATGGCAGTAGTAGTGGCGCGATCCTTCGGGATCGCAAGCCCCCAAATGCACTTATCAATCTCTGTCTGCCGGCCGTGGTGGTATTTTTTATGGGAATTTACATTGCTTAGGCCCATATCCTGTAGCTGTGCCAGGCCTTCAGCCTGGAAACACAGGGTAGGCCTATAACCTGGGGCCATGCCCCAGGCTGTGGTGTGCCAGGCCTGCAGCCTGTATACCTTCCGCAACAGCTATC
>CAYVVK010000779.1:0-3203 GCA_964454855.1 uncultured Phaeodactylibacter sp.
ACCTTTGCCTTACTCTTAGATCTGTTCCGCTCGCCCACCTTGCTCTTAACAAAACGCTTCCAGTTTTTTATAAACGCTGGAAGGTTGCGGCCGCAATTGGTTTGGTGCAATGCTCAAATCTTTAGGCCAAAATTATGTATAAAGATTAGGGCCAGCAGGCAGAGATATCCTTCTCACCGCTGCACCATCACTTTAGCCGTATATACCTCACCACCTACCGTGATCCGGTAGAAGTAAGTACCTTCCGCCAGGCCATCGGCACTCGCCTGCAGGGAAAATACGCCGGGCTGTAAGGTTTCGTCCAGAAGTTGGCGCACCAACTGGCCTTTGGCATCAAACAGCCCGATCTGTACCCTTGCCCGTTCCGCCAGCGAATAGTGCAGGGTATTCTGCTGTTTGAAGGGGTTGGGATAGAGCGCCAGCAAGGCAAACTTCCGGTAGCTGTCGGGAGCATCCACTGCATTAGCCAGCTGGGGCGGGTCATTCGGCGCCGGGGTATCCTGCATGGCCTTGGGTGCGCTGGGGGCGGTGGCCTGTTGCAGGTGGTTGTCTCCATCTGTGGTGTACCAGCCTTCGTGGAAGGCCTCCTCTTCCGTGATCATAGAAATATCGGAGAAATACCAGTCGGCCTGCGCCTGTCCGCTCTGAATGTCGAGAATAAAGTAGCCGTGCTGTATCAGCTCCGCCAGCTTCATGTGGGGGTTGGGGTTGCCGAGGTTGAAGCCGGGGAAAGGGGCGATGGGCGTATTGATCTGTTGCTGGAACGTCTGGCCGGTGGCCAGGTCAAGGTTTTCATCAAAATTGGCGGAAGTGATGCTGGGGGTGGCGAACTCTACCGCTATAGCCCCCTCGCCGGTGGCCGGGTCATAGGTGTCGGAAGGCAGGTAATTGGGGACGCTGCCGAAACCCGGCACCTCCTGAAACTGCAGGTCGACGGGATTCGCGGCCACATCAAAGGCGAAGGTGCTATGGAAGTCGCCGGTGAGGATCACCACATTATCGATCTCGTTCTCGTCGATGTAGCTGATCAGGGCGGCGCGCTCCGCCGGGTAGCCGTCCCAGATGTCGAGGAAGGTGCTCTCCAGGGCGTCGTAGGTGAAGGCATCATCTACCAGGGCGGCCCATCCCACGTTCAGCTCGGAGAAGATCACCTGCTGGCCGATGACCTTCCATTTGGCAGTGGAATTGGACAGCTGCTCCAGCAGCCAGGCTTTCTGTTCGGCGCCCAGCAGGGTGCGGCCGGGGTCCTGCAGTTCGGGGGCGGCCACGTCCCGGATCTGCTTCTCGCGGCCTTCCAGGCGGGTATCCAGCATGATGAGGTCCAGGATGTCTCCGTAGCGGATGCTGCGGTAGACCTCGAGGTTGTCCGTTTCCCGAATGGGCATCCACTCGAAGTACACCTGTTTGGCGATGGCCTTGCGGGTTTCCCAGTCGCCCTCGGTTTCGGGATTGTGGTTCTGGGCGCCGTCTTTATAGGCGTCGTTGGCGCTCTCGTGATCATCCCAGACGGTAATGAAGGCATGTTGCTGGTGCACCCGCGCCAGGGCCGTATCCAGCCGGTAGGTGGAATAGCGGGCGCGATAATCTTCCAGGGAGAGAATTTCCGTGTCGGGATCCAGCGGCCGCTCGGCGAAGAGGGCGCTGTCTCCGTACTGGCCATTGGGATATTCGTAGATGTAGTCGCCCAGGTGGAGGACGGCGTCCAGGTCATTGCGTTCTGAAAGGCGCTTGTAGCCATTGAAATAGCCGGCCTGGAAGTTGCTGCAGGAAACTACGCCGAATTTCAGGTGGCTGGCCTGAGCGCCGGTAGGTGTGGTCTTTGTTTTGCCGATGAGGGAGTTCTTGTTCAGGGCGGTGAACAGGTAGTAGTAGGTAGTGCCGGCCTGCAGGCCGGTAACATCCACCTTCACGGTGTAGTCACGGCTGGCGTCGGTAGTGAAAGTGCCGTTTTGCACGACATTTTCAAAGCTTAGATCGGTGGCCAGCTGCCAGTCGACAGCTATGGGCTCATCGTTCATGGCTTCGGGCGTTACCCGCGTCCAGATGATAAGGCGGTCTGCAAGCGGGTCGCCGGAGGCGACGCCGTGGTAGAAGGGCGCCCAATCGGGATTAAAGGTAGTGGGGCCGTTGCGCAGCTCGGCGCGGTCGTTGTGCAGCAGGGTGGGTTGGGCCCACAGGAAGCAGCACGAAAGCAAAGCGATAGGGAGTAAGGAAATGATCTTTTTCATAGGAAGGTGATGGGTTTAATTAATCCGCCAAATTAAAGGTATAGATATTAACTGAAAATGAAATGAACGGGGTGCAGTTTGCCCGCATTTTACATTGGCCGCCAGAGCTGCCCTGCCAAAACTCTTTGGCTATTCATTGAACGAAAGCCGGGAGATGACTATTTTGGCGCGTAAACTGCCCTGGCCAATGGATAATAAACATCATATCGAAGCCGAGCCGCTGACGCTGGAACGGATCCGCCGGCTCACTGCCGGTTCCTGGCCTCTGGCCCTGTCGGAGAAAAGCCGTAAGCGCGTACAGGACTGCCGCCGCTACCTGGAGAACAAGCTGGCTCATTCCGATGAATTGTTCTACGGCATCAATACCGGCTTTGGTTCGCTCTGCAATATCAGGATATCCAAAGAGGAAACCGAGGCCCTACAGCACAAACTGGTCCAATCGCACGCCTGCGGTATCGGTGAGGAAGTCCCTCCCGAGGTGGTGCGCCTCATGTTGTTACTCAAGATACAAAGCCTGGCGCAGGGCTATTCCGGGGTACGGCTGGAACTGGTGGACCGGCTGGTGCTTTTCTACAATAATGACATCCTGCCCGTCGTCTACCAGCAGGGCTCCCTTGGTGCTTCGGGCGACCTGGCGCCGCTGGCCCATTTCAGCCTGCCCCTTATGGGCATGGGAGAGGTGTACTACCAGGGCCTGAAAAGGGGGGCTATGGAGGTGCTGCAATCGCTGGAACTGGAGCCCCTGCGCCTGCAATCCAAGGAAGGCCTGGCGCTGCTCAACGGCACGCAATTCTCCGGCGCTTACTGTGGCTGGTGCCTGTTGCAGGCGCACCGCCTGTTCGATATCGCCAACCTCTGCGCCGCCATTTCCATCGATGCCTTTGACTGCCGCCTGTCTCCCTTCGATGAGCGCCTGCAGGCTGTACGCGGGCACGAAGGCCAGAAAGTCACAGCCGCCGCCATCCGCCAGCACCT
>CAYVVK010000780.1:0-2640 GCA_964454855.1 uncultured Phaeodactylibacter sp.
AAACTACCTCAACGGCGTATCCACCTTCGACCTGGTGCTCATCAGCAAGCACATCCTCGGCGTACAGCGGCTGGACAGCCCGTACAAAATGATCGCTGCCGATGTGAACAACTCCCGCTCGATCACTACGCTGGACCTGATACAGCTGCGCAAGCTGATCCTGTCTATCGACACAGAGTTTGGCAACAATAGGAGCTGGCGCTTCGTAGAGCGCGCCTACAGCTTCCCGAACCCGGCTAACCCCTGGTTCGAGGACTTCCCCGAAGTGGTGAACATCAACGACCTTCCGGCCAACGGCATCGACAATGCCGATTTCGTAGCCGTGAAGATCGGTGATGTGAACCTGGATGCGGAGGTGAACAGCCTGCAGAGTGTGGAAGGCCGCAGCATCGCCGGCCAACTGTACTTCCAATTGGAAGAGCAGGAGCTGAAAGCCGGCAATGAGTACCGGCTCGATTTCCGGGCTTCTGATCTGGCCATGGTGGAAGGCTACCAGGCGACACTAGCCCTGGACAAGTCGCTGGAACTGGTGGACATCATCAGCGGTGTGGCAACGGAAGACAACTTCGGCCTGCGCTACCTCGATGAAGGCCTGGTCACCACCAGTTGGCATCGGATTCCGACTTCCGACTTCCGACTTCCGGCTTCGCCTCTGTTCAGCCTGGTGGTCAGAGCCCATGCGGATGCCCGGCTGAGTGAGCTGTTGGGCGTCAACTCCCGCATCACGAAAGCGGAAGCGTACAGGCGCGACGGCGAATACCTGGGCGTAGGGCTGCAGTTTTCCGGGCAGAAGGCTTCGGCAGGCAGGTTCGAGCTGCACCAGAATATCCCGAACCCCTTCCTGGATGAAACTCTGATCGGGTTCCACCTTCCGGAAGCAGCACAGGCTACGCTCGTGATCAGCGATGTGAGCGGGCGGGTACTGAGGCTGATCCGCGTAGACGGTGTCAAAGGCTACAACTCTATTAGCCTGAGCCGCCGCGGGCTGCCGGCCGGGGTGCTCAGTTATACTGTAAAGACGGATCAATATACCGCAACGAAGAAGATGGTGCTCGCGGAGTAAACGCTTTCGCCATCAATTTAAAAGGGGGCCATGCCAGTCAAAAGAGATTGGCATGGCCCCTAATATTTTACTTTGTATCGACGTCCAGACATCTGGACACACTGACGTCTAGGCTTTTTTACTGCTTCTCCCCCTTAAACTGCCCATTAGGCTGTAGCATCACTATTGCGTTAACCTTCCCATCGCTGCTTTTCTGGAACAGGGCGCTGTAGCCTTCCAGCCCTTTGAGTTTAAATTCCAGCCCTTTGTAGTGTTCCAGCGTGTAGGTCGGCTGGCCGGGTACGGTCAGTTTCAGCTTGCCATTTTCCTGGGCGACGGTGAGCTTCTGCATGCCCATAATGAGGTATTCGCCGGTAAAGGCTTGTAGCTCTTCTTCGGTGAAGGCTTTTCCTTCCACTTCCCGGTCAAAGTAGATGGCCTCTTTAAGGGCGGGTTCCATGCTGCTGCTCAGCCGGTGGATATCTCCGTCGATATTGGTGTGGAAGGCAATTTTCATCTCTCCAACCATGGGGTCTTTGCCGGCGAAAACGTCGTAGTGGTAATGGCCCAGGCCTACTTCGAAGGTATGATAGCTGACGTGCAGGGAGTCGCCCGCGCGGCTGATCGTCATGGTGCCGTAGGCGGGATGAGTGAATTTACCGGCATAGTCGTCCACCTTATGGGAGGGTTGGGTGCCTTTCACCCGTTTAAGATCTTCCTCTTCCTGCTGTTTGTCCTGTTGTTCCATCATTTTATCGCGCATGGCCAGCATTTCCTGGTTCCAGTCGCGCGCCTCTTCGCCCAGCATTTTGTCGAACACATAATTGCGGATGATGCCGGGCAGCATATTGCCGTTGAGGTTGGTGAGGACGATCACGCCTATGGAATCCTGCGGGAGCAGGGCGGCCATGGCGCTGAAGCCGTCGATATTGCCGCCGTGCTGAATGGCCTTATGGCCTTTGTGGGTGCTGATGAACCAGCCCAGTCCGTAGGTGGTAGGGCCTCCGCCGTTGTCTGTTGCCAGGAAACGGTCCCAGGCGGCGGGCACGGGCATGTGCGAGCTATGGGCCTCTGCCAACCGGCTGCTGCTGAGCAGTTCTTTGTCTTTATACTTCCCGCCATTTACCTGGGCGATGAGCCAGTGGCACATTTCGCGGGCGGAGGCATTGACGGAGCCGGCCGGGCCGATGGCGTCGATGTTTCGGAGATCTATGGCCTTTACTTTTTCCTCCTCCAGTTTGTAGGGTTTGGCGTGGTTGGGGTCTTTGGCCATTTTCTCCACGGAAAAGTTGGCGCGCTTCATGTCGAGGGGTTTGAAAATGCGTTCCTGTACCGCCTCTTCCCAGCTGCCGCCTCTCAGCTGGCCGACGAGGTATCCCGCCGTCATGAACATGAGGTTCTGGTACTGGAAAACTTCGCGGAAGCCGGCGCTGGGCTCCAGGTATTCGAGCTTGTGGAAAAGTTCCGCGCGGCTGTCGTCCGAGCCGTACCAGACGGCATCGTGGCGGGGCAGGCCCGAGCGGTGGCAGAGCAGGTCGCGTACGCTGAGGTGGTTGGTGACGTAATCGTCGTGCATGCGCAGTGCCGGCAGGTAGTCG
>CAYVVK010000780.1:2650-3196 GCA_964454855.1 uncultured Phaeodactylibacter sp.
GGGAGCCTGCGCCTCTTTGGTGGCAGCAGACTTCTTGTCCAGTTCCAGCAGCTCATCTTCTGCCAGTTGCAATACGGAAAAGGCGGTTATGGCCTTGGTGGAGGAGCCGATGGCGAAGAGGGTGTGGCCATCCACCGGGCGTTGGGCGTCCACATCCGCCAGGCCGAAGCCTTTGGCATAGACGATCTCATTGCCTTTTACAATGCCGACCGCCACGCCCGGCACCTGCCAGTCCTGGCGGGCCTGTTCGACGAAGGCATCGATCTCTTTAAAGGTTTCAGCGGAAGGTTGGGCGGCCAGGCTCCAGCTCAGCAGCAGGAGGGCGGCCAGCATTAAAAGTGTGGGTTTTTTCATGATGGTTTCGGTTTTTTCTTCAGGAGGGGAAAGTAGAAAAGGGCCTGTGAATTACCTAATTTATTAGAGGAAGGAGGGGGAGAGGGTGACTAATGCTCTTTATGCCTGAAGATCTTTGGTGTGGGGTCGAGCGCAACCCAGGAGCCGGGGGTTGGGCAGAAGGCGTCACCCGGTTATGCTGGCCCTCCGGGC
>CAYVVK010000781.1:0-3190 GCA_964454855.1 uncultured Phaeodactylibacter sp.
GCCTTTTGTTTGTCTGTAAGGTAAATGTGTATAAAGATTAGCTTGCGGCGAGCAGGCAGGTTTTTCCGCCATACTGCGTTGCGGGATCAGTCATTTAGCGCTGCTAGTCCTTTGGGAGTTAATTAATTGACAGGTAGTTAGCATTATAATATATTGATAACCTTTTGATTATTGCGACTGCAAACTGTCAACTGCCCATACCGGGCCCGTACCGGGGTTTACTGCCGACTGCACTAGGCTCCCTTCCCGCGCCCCTGCTTGCACGGCCGCGCCTCGCGGGCAGGTTGTCTGTCTCCGTCGGCCATAGCCTTTGGCGACGTGCCGGCGAAAAAATAGCTCGCCTGAAACGAGGAACTTATTTTTCTTCGGCCCCTAAGTGTCCGGCGCCTAAAAGCGAACTTAGAAAGCGGACACTAAGTGCGGCTAGAAAGCGGGACTGTCGCTTTGCTCCAGAAGAAGAGAATTATTTTTTTGGTTGAGCCCGCAGGGCGAAATCCCGCTATTTAGTGGAGCAGGCAAGGAACGAGCCGTTGCGGAACTTTAGCGGGAAGCGCATATCTAGATCAGAGTAGGATTAAGACCTTCACATTAGTACGTGTATTAGTAAGTAGTCGGACACATTTAAATTACGGTCCGTTCGCGAGCGTCTCTGACGCGATGCGGCTTTCCCGAGTCTCCGACTCGACTAAACATGATTGGCTTGTACAAGTCTGGAGACTTGAATAATACCGCATCGAGACTGTAGTCTCTCGCGAACGAAGCGGCGTGTTCTTTTCACGGCCGAATTTTCGGCCGTGAAAAGAACACGTAATATAAATCTGTCCGGGTACTTACGTGTACAGGTCAGAGCGCATATCCCCTGTACGCATTCGCTACAGGGCAGGCAGATCAGAGCCCGCCTTCGCTGATCCCGATTGCAATCGGGACGGCGGGTAAATAGGATTTCCCGTTTACCCGTCGGCGCTTGCCCGTGTGCAACAGGGCTCAAGCCTTATCAGGCCTCGATGCAGCGGGCTGTGCTTGGGAACCGAGTGCCAGGTGCGGCTCCGTGCCGAGACAACCAATGGGTGGCTTTCAGTTAAGGCCAAGGGGTTGTGTAAAAAGGTACCTCCAAGCTTCGTCTTGGAGAATTTGAAATACATTCACCGTTATCAAAGTAACACTTACACAATACTATTTTTATCAATTAACTTGAATTTAGGCTTTTTACACAACCCCGGCTCATCAGAAAGCCCTCTCCTTGCTTTTTACTTCAAAAAAAGCTAGTTTCATCAGGGCAAAACCAATGAATAGTACGATGCCTGAACAGACATGGCAAGGGGTAGGCCCGGAGCAGCCCGAACAAGTGAGAACATTCGTGCAGGAAGCTACGCCTCAGGAGATCGCCGCGTTTATTAATGAGCACTGGGCTTTCTGCGCGTGGTTTCCGGGGAGGTGCTCGGCACTTCCTATGGCGAACACGCACTACTAATAGCGCTGACTATCGGGGCTGCCCTGATCGGCGTAGTCCTGTGGGGTACTTTGATGGGGGCCTTGCTGCCGCTGCTGCTCAAGCGCCTGGGCCTGGATCCGGCCGTATCTTCGGTGCCGGTGGTGTCTTCCCTGGTGGATGTGACGGGTATTGTGATCTACTTCTCTATAGCCTACGCTTTCCTGGGGAATACCATGCTATAACGCGCTCATTGCCCACCTCAGCGAAATTACCTACCTTTAGGGAGCACCAAATTTCAAGCATGCCCACTCCATCCCCCCACCCGCAACTTTCCGAGATCCTCGCCCGCATCAAGGCGGAACTGCAGCGCCGCTGCGGCCAGCGCCTGGCGGAAGTGCGCCTCTTCGGCTCCCAGGCCCGGGGAGAGGCCGGCGGGGGGTCGGTTATTGACCTGCTGGTGGTGTTGAGGGATGAGAAAGTGGAGAGCTGGAAAGAACAAAATACGCTGCTTGATTTCCGATACGAACTGGAATTGGAGTTCAGAACCCTGATCCAGGTGCTTTTTGTTTCCGAAACAGAGTTTCAGGAGAGCAGGTATCATTTCTACGAAGAAGTCAAAAGAGAAGGGGCTTTATTATGAAAGAGGAGAGCGCTCAATATCTTGAAAGGATCAGGGAGAGTATTGAATAAATAAAAGCAGCCAGCCACCCCGGAGGTGTCTGTCAGCCACATCATGGAACACATCCACGGCTACATAGAACGCATCACCTTTCAGAGCCCCGAGAACGGCTTCACGGTGGCCCGCCTCAAGGAGCGCGGCAAACGGGAGCTGACGGTTATCGTCGGCACCATGCCGAGCGTGCAGGCGGGGGAGAGCGTCAGCTGCCGGGGGCAGTGGAAGGAGGATGTCAACTACGGCCTGCAGTTTCAGGTGGAGAGCTATGAGGTGCAGGCGCCGCAGTCGGTGGAGGGCATTAAGAAATACCTGGGTTCGGGCCTCATCAGGGGCATCGGGCCGGTCTTTGCAGAGCGCATTGTGGATTACCACCGGGAAGAGACGCTTGACGTGATTGACAGCCAGCCAGACAGCCTGCTGCAGATCGACGGCATCGGCCCGAAGCGCCTGCAGCGCATCAAGTCCTGCTGGGACGAGCAGAAGGCCATCCGTGAGCTGATGATCTTCCTGCAGGGGCATGGTATCAGCCCCACCTACGCGCAGAAAGTCTTCAAAACCTATGGGCAAGACAGCCGGGCCGTTGTCGAAGAGAACCCCTATCAGCTGGCGCGTGATGTGTACGGCATCGGCTTCAAAACGGCCGACCAGACGGCCCGCAAGCTGGGCATCGCCGCCGAATCCGACATCCGCATCGACGCCGGGGTGGAATACGTGCTTTCCAAACTGGCCGAGGAGGGCCATACCTGTTACCCGCGGGAAGAGTTCCTGGAGCGCGCCCGCCAACTGCTGGAAGTGGATCCCGAGCGCATCGAGGCCCGCCTCGAATTCATCGAAGAGGAAACACGCATCGTCATCGAGCCCCTGGAATACCAGGGCGAACCCACGCCTTTCATCTGGCTCAAGCCCTTTTACCTGAGCGAGCAGGGCATCGCACGGGAACTGCACCGCCTGCAGGAACACCCGCCCGCCGTCTCCTTTCCCAACTCCCAGCCCGCCCTGCAGGCCGCCGAAAACCACATGAACATCCGCCTGGCCGCCGAGCAACGGCAAGCCGTGCTGGGCAGCCTGCGCGAAAAGGTGCA
>CAYVVK010000782.1:0-3189 GCA_964454855.1 uncultured Phaeodactylibacter sp.
CGCCTCCTGGATGGGAGAAAAGGATGTACAGGAAGGGCGGGAGATCCTGGAGGAAGGCAGAATACCGAATTATCGGTATCCGGAAAGCGCGGTGGACGTCTTCCTGAGCATGTACCATTATTCCCGAAACCTGGAGATGCTGTACGAAACCCCGCCCGCCATTCCGGAAAAAATGCAACTGAAAACGGAGGTGGCCCGCGCGGTGATCGATACCATCATGGCCGAAGGCCGCTCTCAACTGATGGAAAACGAGGCCAAGGAACTGATGAAGAGTTATGCCATTCCGGTCGGCGCTTTTAAGGTGGTGGCCAAGGTGGAGGCAGCCCTGGCCTTCGCCGAGGAGATCGGCTACCCGGTAGTGCTTAAGGTGGCTTCTCCGGACATCGGGCACAAGACGGAAGTAGGCGGCGTCCGCCTGGGGATCAATACCCCCGACGAACTGAAAAAGGCTTTCAAGGAGATCATGGACAACATGAAGAAAAACGCTCCGGAGGCCGAAATACGGGGTATCCTGGTGGAACGCATGGCTAAAAAGAAATTCGAGTTGCTGATCGGCGCCAAAAAAGACCCCATCTTCGGGCCGGTTATCGCCTTCGGCAAAGGAGGAGTGGCCGTAGAAGTCTACCGGGATATGAAACTGGGCCTGCCTCCCCTCAACCGGGTGCTGGCGCGCCGTATTATGGAAAGTACACGTATCTTTCCACTCCTCAAGGGATACCGCAATATGCCGGGCGCCAATCTGGATGAGCTCGAGCTCATCCTCTGTAAATTCGCCTACCTGGTCATGGACTTCCCCGAGATCCGGGAAATAGAGATCAACCCTTTCATGGTCGACGACAAGGGTGGAATGGCCCTGGATGCCCACATCATCCTGGAAAAAGAAAAATTGGAATTCCACAAACCATACGAGCACCTGGTCATCTCTCCTTATCCGGAGAAGTACAAAAAGGCCGTATTGCTCAAGAGCGGGCAGGTGGCTTACCTGCGGCCTATTCGGCCGGAAGATGAGCCGCTGGAGAAACAGATGCTTGGCAATATTTCCCGCGAATCGCTCTACTTTCGCTTCTTTGGCTACGTCCCACGGGTCACCCACGATTTTCTGACCCGATTTACCCACATCGACTACGACCGCGAAATGGCCATCATCGCCGAAGTGGAAGAGGCCGATGTGATGAAGATGGTGGCCGTGGTGCGCATCATAGCCGACGCCTGGGGCGAATCCGCAGAATACGCCATCCTGGTGGCCGACCCCTGGCAGGGGCAGGGCCTGGGCATGAAAATGACGGACTACGTCCTGGAGATCGCCCGGGATATGGGTATTAAGAAGATATACGCCACCGTGCTGGCCTCCAATCAGGGTATGCTCGCCCTCTTCGAAAAGAAAGGCTTCACCATCGAAAGGGAAGATTTTGAGACCTTCCGGGCGGAGCTGGTGCTGCAAGGGGAAGAGGTGGGGGTTGGCTGATTGGGCCTGCCCGCTGAAGCCTTGTCAACTTCGCTGAAGCTTCGCCGCCCGGGGAACGAAGGTGGGTTGATTGCCGCCCCGACGGCTGTGGCCCGCTCCATGGAATAATTGAAAAATTCCACGGGGCCCCCGTCCAGCGGCTGGTTCATTAGGTTGATTAAGTTAACCAATCACCTAACTAATCTCCCAAATACTCCTCCACAAAATACATGTTGATGTTCTCCCCATCCGTCTCCGTGTACTGCCCCTGGTATTCACAGCGGAAGAGCGGGTGGATCAGCTGGTAGGTCGTTTCCGAAACGTTGATCTTGCAGGCCTCGCCATTGGTTTCCATGCGGGCGGCCAGGTTGACGGTATCCCCCCATATGTCATAAGCAAATTTTTTGATGCCTACGATGCCGGCCACCACCGGGCCGGTGTGTATGCCGATGCGCGCCTCAAAAAAAGGCTTGCCTTCCTGTCGGCGTTGAATGGCCAGGCCGGCCATGAACTTCTGAATTTCCATGGCCGCGAGGGTGACGCGGGTGGCCTCGTCGCCCTCATCATCTCGGATGCCGCCCACGCAGAGGTAGGCGTCGCCCACCGTTTTGATCTTCTCCAGGCCGAACTTCTCCATGATCTCGTCAAAAGCGCGGAAGCAGTAGTCGATCTCGGCCACCAGGTCCTCCGGGTCCATCTGTTCGGAAATGCGGGAGAAGCCCTTGAAGTCGGAGAACATCACGGTGACCAGTTCATGGCGCTTGGCTTTTGCCGAGCCGAACTTTTTGAGCTCTTCGGCCGTCTCCGCCGGCAGGATGTTCAGGAGTAGCTCTTCAGATTTATGTTTTTCCAGCTCCAGCTCCCGGGTCCGCTCCCTGACGAGTTCCTCCAGTGCCTTTTCCCGTTTCTGCGCCAGGTAGATGCGGTACCGCATAAAGGCAAAGACACCACCGGCCAGGAGAAGGGTGCTGAGCAACCAGAACCACCAGGATTGGTAGAAGGGCTCCTGTACGGCCACCGGGATGGCGAGCTCCTGGCTGTTCCAGGCGGGGCTGTCTTCGCCGGCCTTGGCGCGCACCCGGAAGATATAATTGCCGGCGGGGATGTTGTTGTAGCGCACCAGGGTGTTCTCCGTCGGCTTCGACCAGCCGCTTTCATAGCCCTCCAGCCAGTAGCTGAAAACGTTGCCCTGGGGGTTGCGGTAGTCGGCCAGTGCAAACTGGAAAGAGAAAATACGGTCCCAGGCGGAAATGGTGATGGGTTTTTCCGGCGCCAGTCCGTAGATACGGGAGATAATGCTGTCCTGGTATCCGTCGAATTTGCTGAAGCGGGTAAAGAGGACCGGGGCCTCGCGCTCTTCTTCCTCCTGGTCGAGAAAATGGGAGCCGGGATAAAAGGCGTTCACCCCATTGAGCCCTCCGAAGTACATGCGCCCGTCTCTGGCTTTGTAGAAAGAGATGCGGTTGAATTCATTGGCGGTAATGCCGTCCTCCACGAAGAAATTGCGGAAGCTTTCCCGCGCAATGCTGAAGCGGCTCAGGCCGTTGTCGGTGCTTACCCACAGGCAGGAATCTCCTTCCGGCAGTATGCCGTTGATGAAATTATTGGGAAGGCCGTCCTCGCTGCTGTACACCTTCAGCCCGCCGGAGCGGAGGCTCAAACAATGAAGGCCTATGCCGGTGCCGAGCCACAGCCTGCCCTGCCCGTCTTCGTAGATGGCGTTGACCTGGTTGTGCCGCAGGCGG
>CAYVVK010000783.1:0-3180 GCA_964454855.1 uncultured Phaeodactylibacter sp.
TGCCCCGCACCCACATCGGCGTGCTCATGGGCAACGGCACCCAGGGCCTGATGGTCTGGGGCAGCGGCCGGCAGCTCAACATCACGGTGGGGCGGGCCGGCTTCTGGGACCACCGCGGCGGGAACGACTTCTCCGCCCGTACCAACTACAAACTAGTGAAGTCACTGCTGGAAAAGGGAGACGAAGAAGGGCTGCGAAAGGCCTTTGACATGGACGGCAAAAAACACCATGTGGTGCACCGCCCCCATCAAATGGGCGGCGGGCGGATGGAAGTACGGCTGCCCGAAGGCTGGGCGCTGAGTTATGCCGATCTGTATTTCCGGGAGGGAAAATTAAAGATCTATGCCACCGGCGAAAGCGGGGAAACCATGGAAATGGCCCTCCACCAGGCCGCCTACGAAGAGCAGGCTTATCTGGAACTGCCCCACGAGTTGGCCGGGAAAGTAAGCCTCCGGCTGGTGCCCTCCTGGGCGCATACGGAAAGTACCCTGCGGGAAATCGGCGTCAGCCCGCCGGTAAGCTGGGAAGCCACAGAAGAAGGGGGAAAGGCCGCCGCTTTTATGCAGCCATTGCCGGAGGATGTCCCTTTGGGACTGGCCTATCAGCAGCACGGCCAGCGCCTGGTCATCGCTTCTTTTCTCGGGCCCAGGGCGCTGGAAACCGTAAAGGCGAGCGCTGCGCAGGACAGGTCGCAGAAAACGGCCGGGGCTACCCGCAAATTCTGGGAAGATTACTGGGCGGCCGTTCCCCGGGTACAGCTCCCCGACCCCGTCCTGCAGGAACTTAACGACTATGGCCTCTACAAACAAGCCTGCACCACTCCTCCGCAGGGCATCCCCGCCGGCTTGCAGGGCCCCTTTCTGGAAGAATACCAGTTGCCGCCCTGGAGCGCGGACTACCACTTTAATGTCAACATCGAAATGATCTACTGGCCCACCCTGGCCACCAACCGGACAGCCCACCTCCGGCCCCTCTGGGATATGCTGATGGAATGGCTGCCCAAAATGCAGGCTACCGGCGAGCAGTTCTTCGGCAGAGAGGGCGCCATCATGATGCCGCATGCCGTGGACGACCGCCTGCAGGTAGTGGGTTCTTTCTGGACCGGCACCATCGACCATGCCTGCGCGGGCTGGATGGCGCAGCTCGCCTGGCTGCACTATCGCTATACCATGGATGAGGAAATACTACGGGAAGTGGCCTGGCCCCTGCTCAACGGCACCTTCGAAGGGTACTGGGCCATGACGGAAGAAATTGCCGACGGCCAGGGCGGCGCCCGCTTTACCCTGCCGGTTACCGTCAGCCCGGAATTCAAAGGCGCCCGCATGGATGCCTGGGGAGCGGATGCTTCTTTTCAGCTGGCGGCCTACCACATGGTGGCGGAATGCCTGCAAAAAGCGGCCCGGGTTTTGGAACGTCCTCAGGACCCGCGCTGGCAGGAGGTGCGTGACAAGCTGCCGCCCTATACTGTCTTCGAAGGGCCACGCACCCAGGAACATCCCGAGCACACCACACAACGAATCGCCCTCTGGGAAGGCATGGACCTGGTGCAGAGCCACCGCCACCATTCTCACCTGGCGGCCATCTACCCCTTCGCCACCATCGGCCCGGAAGAACCCAAACACCGGAAGATCATCGACAACTCCCTCTGGCACCTCACCTATAAGGGGGCGGGCGCCTGGAGCGGCTGGTGTGTGCCCTGGGCGGCCACCCTCTTCGCCCGCCACGACAATGCCGATGCCGCGGTTTCCTGGCTGCACCATTTCGACAACCTCTATACGAATGAAGGGCGCGGCACCTTGCACAATGCCCGCCACCCCGGCATGTCTTACATTGCCGGCCAGCCCTGGGCCAAGCGCGAAGGGCCAAACCGGGAAGTCATGCAACTGGACGGCGGCTTCGGGGCCATTACCGCTATTACGGAACTGCTTGTACAGAACCGGCGCGATGGCATCCATGTGCTGCCGGACATTCCGGTGGGCTGGAACGCCTTTTCTTTTGATAAGATCAGAACGGAAGGCGCTTTTCAGCTTGGCGCAAGGGTGGAAGATGGGCAGGTAGCGGAAGTGCGCGTCAGGGCGCTGGCGGATGGGCCGCTGCGCCTGTGGCATGGTTTGGGAACAGAATATCTGCTGGATGGGGGCGTCCAACAAGGCTCTGTATTCGAAAAAGAATGTAAGGCCGGGGAGGAGCTGATCTTGAAGAGAAAGAGATAGAACGCGCCTGCCTGCCCTATTACAAAACCCGATCCCAAGTATCCTCTAAAAAAATACAACTGCAATATGAACCAGCATAGCTTCCGATGGCTTGCCGCTCTGGCACTCTCCTTTTTCTCCTTTTTCGCCACGGCTCAGAAAACCACCCTCAATCCCGCCTGGCAGTTCCTGCAGGATGATGAGCTGGACATAGAAGGCCTGGACAAGGCCACCGGCTGGCGCCTCGTCAACCTGCCCCACACCTGGAACTGGTACGATGCCTTTGACGAAGAAGACGGATACAAAAGCTGGTACCGAAAGGCACTCTACCTGCCCCGCACGGAAAATAACCGCCTGTTCCTGAAATTCGAAGGCGCCAACCAGCACACTACCGTTTATGTGAACGGGGAAATGGCCGGCGAGCATACCGGAGGCTATACCGCCTTCGTGGTGGACATTACGGAACAGGCCCGGCTCGATGCCGAGAACCTCATTGTGGTGCGGGTAGACAACCGCTACGATAAGGCCATCCCGCCCCTCTCCGCCGATTTTACTTTCTACGGCGGCATCTACCGCGACCTGTGGCTGTTGCGCAAGCCGGAGCAGTTCTTCGACCTCACGGATGGCAGCACCAAGGGGGTTTACCTCAGCACGCCGGAAGTCTCGGAGAAAAAAGCAAAGCTCCGCCTGTTGGCCAAAGTACGCAATACGGCAGCCGACAATCAGGCACTCGCCATCACCGCCCGGCTGTTCAGCCCGGAAGGAAAGCTGATCGAAGAGAAAAACAAAAAAATAAATCTCCCCGCAGGGCAGGCTAGACAGCAGGAGGCCACTTTTGAACTTGACAAACCCCGTCTCTGGACACCCGATGAACCTGTCCTTTATCGGACGGAAGTATTCCTAAATGATCAGAATGGCCGAACGCTAGATCGCTTTACCGCCCAGCGCGGTTTCCGCTGGGTGGAAATGGACGACAAGCGGGCACTGC
>CAYVVK010000784.1:0-3179 GCA_964454855.1 uncultured Phaeodactylibacter sp.
GGTCGAGGTAGCGGTACTTCATACGCAGGTCATCACCCCCGTCGGTATCGTCCTCTATGGTAAAGGGCGGCACCTTGGAGGGGTTCAGCACATCCATGGCGTTTACCTCTATCTCGACGTCGCCGGTAGGGCGGTTGGGATTTTTATTGCTGCGTTCCCGCACCTTGCCGGCGGCTCTGATGACAAACTCGCGGCCCAGCTTGCGGGCGCGTTCGCAGAGTGCTTTGTCGTCATCCATGTTGAAAACGAGCTGTGTGATGCCGTAGCGGTCGCGCAGGTCAATAAAGGTCATGCCGCCGAAATCGCGGGTAGCCTGCACCCAGCCGGAGAGGGTTACTTCTTTTTCCACATCGGAGATGCGGAGCTCGCCGCAGTTGTGTGAACGGTACATAGGGTCTTATTTCATTTTACAGGAATCAACCCTCCTAGGCTCTGCGAGCTTCGGCGGGCAATGCGAATCAACCAATTTCTAAAGAAGGCACAAAAATAGGGAATTCCCCTGCGCCTTCCTAACAAATTCGGGATAGGAGGGATACTTCCTTAAAGTGTTATATTGCAGGCGATAGTAAAAGCCTCGATTTATGCACGAAGCCGTACCGGTGATGAGAAAAAGGCGCTGGTGGTGTGGGCTGGGAATAGGGTTCTTTCTGTTGCTCTGTTACTTTCCTCTTTTCCTCCATCTGGACTCCCTGTCGCTTCGCCTCTGGGATGAATCCCGGCGTGGGGTGAACGCTATGGAAATGGCGGAAGGCGGGCCTTTACTCGTACCTCAGTTTGAAGGCCGGCCAGATATGTATGGAACAAAACCACCCTTGCTTATCTGGCTTCAGGCAGCCTTTATGAAAGTACTGGGGTACAATGAGCTGGCCGTTCGCCTGCCTTCCGCCCTGGCGGGCCTGCTGACGGTTTTTTTGCTGGCCTATTTCAGCCATAAACACCTGCATCAGCCTCTGGGAGGGTGCCTGGCGGGTTTGGTGCTGCTGACGAGCCGGGGCTACATCAACTACCACGGGGCCATTTCCGGAGACTATGACGCCTTGCTTACCTTGTGGCTTACGGCTTACAGCCTGATGTTTTTCCTGTTCCTGGAGAGCCGTCAATGGAGGTATTTTTACTGGATGGCGCTGTTTATCGTGCTGGCGGGATGGACAAAAGGAATAGCGGGCTTATTCTTCCTTCCTGCCCTGGCCTTATATGCCTTACTTAAAGGCCGCCTGTTTTGGCTGCTGCGGCAGCCCAGGCTTTATATTTCCGTATTTATAGTTTTGTTCGGCATAATGAGCTATTATCTGGCCCGGGAGCAACTTAATCCCGGATATGTAGCCGCCGTTTTGGAAAACGAGGTGGGAGGCCGGTACTTCAAGGCCCAGGAAGGGCAGGGCCGCCCGTTCTGGTTTTATTTCCGGGTCATCCATCAGTACGAGCGCTTTTATCCGTGGCAATTTTTTCTGCCCTTTGCCTTCATCGTTGGCCTTTGGTTAAAGCCTCTGCGAAAGATCTCCGGCCTGGCCCTGTTAATTGCTGTATTTTTCCTGTTGCTCATTTCTGCGGCCAGAACGAAGCTGGAGTGGTATTATCTGCCGGTGCTGCCGTTGTTATCTCTGGTTGTAGGCCTTGGCCTGGAGCAATTATATAAGAGTCTGGCCGGCCGGTTTTCTTTTCTTCAGCAGAAGGCATTGCTGGCAGTGTTCATACTGGCTCTTTTTGGGCCCCCGTATTACAAAACCGTCAAAAAGGTGTATGCCTTTGAGCATGAAGGCTGGGATAAGGAAAAGATGGTTTACCGGGATATGATGCGCCGGTTAAAAGAGCATAAGCAATATACCATACTTCACCCCAGCTACAACGGCCAGATAGCCTTTTACAAAAAGAAATACAAGCTGCGGGGATACGAGATCAGCGAACACCTGCTGAGTGCACCTCCTCCTGAGGTGCAACAAGTTCCTGCCGGGCCGCCGGATTTTCAGCCCGCAGAGAAGGTGTTGTTCTGTGAAAGAGCGGCGGAAGAGGCTCTGAAAAAAGCGCATCAGTTTGAGCTGTTGCATCATTGGCGGCCCTGTTATTTTGTAGAAATCAAGGAATAACTAAAAATGCCGGATAAGTGGGGAGGCAGGCTGGGAAAATCCTTGTTTCATCCCGAATAATTATTAACTTTCCTGTCGGGTAAAATTAATCTCTCAAGATGGACGCATCACAGGCCGCCAGAAAATTCGGGACCGCTCCGGTATTCTTTACTGCCATTTCCACCATTCTGGGGGCCGTGATGTTCCTGCGTTTCGGCTTTGCCGTTGGGCAGGTCGGTTTTATTGGTACTCTGCTCATTATACTCATCGGCCATGCCGTGACGATACCTACGGCCATGGCCATCGCCGAGATCGCCACCAACCAGAAAGTAGAGGGTGGCGGAGAGTACTATATCATCTCCCGCTCTTTCGGGCTGGTCATCGGTTCGTCCATTGGTATTGCATTGTTTTTTTCTCAGGCCATCAGCGTGGCCTTTTACATCATCGCCTTTGCCGAGGCCTTCACTTCTCTTTCTGATTATTTGATCCACAATTTCCGTTTTCATCCTACGGTGGAGTGGCTGATCGCTCAGAAACAGACGGTGAGTATTCCGGCGCTTTTCGCTCTGACGGCCATCGTGCTGAGCAAGGGCGCCGACCTGGGGGTAAAGACTTTATATGTGGTGGTGGCCACCCTTTTTCTCTCCCTGGTTGCTTTTTTTGTGGGGGAGACGAAGTACGAGGAGCAACCGCTGGACCCCTTTGCCAATGTAAGTGATTATGAAGCACCTGGTGTAAACAGAGAAGATACGGCGGTACTTTCTCCTGGTGCTGCTGATACCGTCGTGGACGATTATCCCAATCCCAACGTTCCACAGCTGGGCCCGGCGGAGCCTGGAAGCAGCAATGTTCCGGCAGATTCTCCGATCGTGGCCGTGAGCTTTTTCACGGTATTCGCCATTATTTTTCCGGCTTTTACGGGAATGACAGCCGGCGTAGGCCTGTCGGGAGACCTCAGGAACCCCAGTAAATCGATCCCGCTGGGTACCCTGGCGGGTACCCTGACGGGAATGGTCGTTTACGTATTCATCGCCTACAAGCTGGCGAATTCCGCACGGCCGGAAGACCTTGTCGATACCAGCAAACTGGTGATGGCAGATATTGCCTGGCAGGGGT
>CAYVVK010000785.1:0-3150 GCA_964454855.1 uncultured Phaeodactylibacter sp.
AGTGCATGGAGGTCTCTGCCCCGAAGTCGCCCAATACCAGCTGCCCTTCCTTCAGGGTATTGCTGTGGTCGTGGTTGTGCAGCGTCTGGCCGTTGACGGTCAGGATGGCGGGATAGGACAGCTGGCCGCCGGAGGCGAGGGCGATGCCCTCCACGATACCGGCGAGTTCGGCTTCCACAATGCCGGGGCGGGCGCGCCGCATGGCCGCCAGGTGCATGGCCCCGGAGATATTTACCGCTTTTTCCATTTCGGCTATTTCTTCTTCTTCCTTGACGGACGCCAGTTCTACCACCGCCTTGATCAGCGCCTCGGAAGCCTGGCTCTTCACTTCATCGATGGGGATGGACAGCCACTGGCTGAGGCGGATCTGGTTGTCGGCCCGGTAGGGAGGCAGGAAGTGGATGTCGCGGCCTGCCTGTTTCGCTTCTTTAAGCTTTTGCTCCAGAAGGGCATAGGGTTTTGTGTCTTCTACGCCTACTTTCCGGGCCTGGCCGGCAATAGTCGGCTGCGGGCCCATCCAGACGACATGCTCCACGCTGAGCTCATCGCCGTAGATGGTGGTTTCCTGTCCGTCGATGTCGATCACAGCGCCCAGGTGGGGGCGGTCCAGGCCGAAAAAGTAAAGGAACTGGCTGTCCTGCCGGAAGCGGTAGGGGTTGTCGCTGTAGTTCATGGGGCTTTCCTCATTGCCGAGGAAAAGTAATAGGCCGGAACCGAGAGCCTCGGTGAGGCGCCGGCGCCGTTCGGTATAGGTGCGCTTGTCAAACATAGGCCCGTTGCTGATTTTTTCTTCTTTGACACTGGATCTGTCAAAGAACCATTTTTTAATGAAAGGGGAATATAGTGATTTTTACCTTTCCCTTTGGGAAGATATTCCCCTCAAAGGTTACTTTTGCCTGGTAAATCTAAGTTGCTTATATGAATCAATTGGAACAATTTCGGGAGATAGAGGCCTTCATCTTCGATGTGGACGGGGTGCTTACCGACAGCCGGGTGCTGGTTTTGGAGAACGGCAGCCTGCTCCGCCAGATGAGCATCCGGGATGGATATGCCCTCAAACGGGCGGTGCAGGAAGGCTACGGTGTTTGCGTGATCACCGGCGGAAAGTCCGAGGGTGTAAAGAAGCGGCTGGAGAACCTGGGCCTGGAGCATGTCTACCTCGGCGTACAGGACAAGCTGCGGGTATTCGAACGCTATATCGAAGAGAATGATATCGACCCCGGCAAGGTCCTGTATATGGGGGATGACCTGCCCGATTTCCCCGTGATGCGGCGGGTGGGTTTTCCTGTCTGCCCTAAAGATGCGGCGCACGAAATGTTCACCCTGGCGAAATATATTTCTCCTTTCCGCGGAGGAGAAGGCTGCGTTCGGGATGTGATCGAAAAAGTACTCCGCCTGAGGGGCGATTGGGAAGAAACCCTGTGATACTATGAACGCTCTGCTACGGTTGGTGCGCTTTCCTAATCTGGTCATTGTCGCACTGACTCAATATCTGATCTACTACATACTGCTGCTGCCGGCATTCGGCAGGTATGCCATCGATCCCCTTCTGGACGATTCCCACTTTTCCCTGCTGGTGGCCGTGACCGTGCTCATCACTGCCGGCGGGTACATCATCAATGACATCGTCGACTTCCGCATCGACCTGGTCAACCGCCCCGACAAGGTGGTGATCAACCGGCAGATCAGGGTGCAGATGGCCTACTGGCTCTATTTCTGTATCAACCTGCTGGGCTTTCTGATCTCCCTCTACCTTTCCTTCTACGTGCAGAATATCCCCCTGGCCAATCTTTTCCCCCTGGCGGTCATCCTGCTGTTCGTCTATTCCACTCATCTGAAGAAGCGGCCGCTGGCGGGAAACCTGCTCATCTCTTTTTTCTGTGCCGGCGTGGCGGGTATCGTCTGGTTCGCGGAGCGGGAAAGCTTCTGGGCACTGGCGGAGGTGGCGCCGCAGGCTTCTGGCCGCATCGGTAGTATTATAGCCTGGTATATGGCCTTCGCTTTTTTGTCTACCATGTTTCGCGAGGTAGTAAAAGACATCGAAGATGTGCAGGGCGACCTGGGGGCGGACTACCGCACCATCCCCCTGGCCTGGGGCATACCGGCGGCCAAGGGCACCGCCGCCGCCTTCGGCCTGGGGCTGATGGCCTTTCTGATCTATCTGGTGGTGCGCCAGCCCGGCCTGTTCACAGAGCTGAGCCTGATCTTCCTGCTGCTGGCCATACTGGCGCCGACGGCCCTGGCCCTGATCTGGCTGTTTCGCGCACAGGATAAACAACAATACCACCGCCTTAGCCAGCTCACCAAGCTGATCATGCTGAACGGCCTGATCATGTTGTTGTTCCTGGTGATATAAGGTAAGGTTAAGGTTAAGGTTAAGGCTAAGGCTGAGGAAGAGGGCAGGGGGCGCCAGGCGAGGCTGTTATCCCAGGAAGAGTATTTCGGCTCTGCTATGCTGAACTTCCCTTAATCTCAACCTCAACCTAAAATAGAACTGAACCAATGAAAGTCCTGCAAAAAAAGATCATCCTCGCTTCCCAGTCTCCCCGCCGCCAGCAACTGCTGCGCGAGGCGGGCTTCACCTTCGAGCTCAAGGCCAGGCCCATAGACGAATCCTTCCCCGCCGATATGCCGGTAGACGAAGTGGCGGCCTATCTGGCGCGCCGCAAGGCCCATGCCGCCCGCGAATTCCTCACAGGAGAAGACCAGGTGCTGCTCACCGCCGACAGCGTGGTCATCCTGGGCGACACCATATATAATAAGCCGGCGGATGCCGCTGAGGCCCGCCGCATGCTGCGCGCCCTCTCGGGAAAGATGCACCGGGTGATCACCGGGGTCTGCCTGCTCTCCCTGGAAAAGGAGCGCACCTTCCAGGGCGAATCCCGCGTTTTCTTTGAGGAGCTTTCGGAGGAAGAGATCGACTACTACATCGAAACCTGCCGCCCCTACGACAAGGCGGGCTCCTACGCCATTCAGGAGTGGGTCGGCCTGTGCCGGGTGAGCCGCATTGAGGGCACTTATGCGAATATCATGGGCCTGCCTGTGGATCTGGTGTATGAGGAGATGAAAGGCTTCGTGTAGGGCCAGGCCGCCCGTTGTATGTGTTTAGCGCTATTTGGAGAAGTCGGAGCAGTTTTGTACACTATATAA
>CAYVVK010000786.1:0-2874 GCA_964454855.1 uncultured Phaeodactylibacter sp.
TCCCTGGCCAGGATAATATCGACATGGCGGATGCAGAACGCCAACTCAAAATACGCATCGACCGCCACAACAAAGGGCTGGTCCTCAATGAAAAACTGTTATGAAGAACAACGCCAACTACGACCCCAGCCAGTACGTCCTGCCGTCCGGCATGCTGCAGGCCCTCGAAGGCGCCATCGCCCTCGGGCAACCCCTGCTGCTTACCGGCGAACCCGGCACCGGCAAGACCACCCTGGCCGACTGGGCGGCCCGCTACCTGAACGACAAGTACGGCAATACCTTCCACCCAAAAGTGCTGCGCTTCGACACCAAGACCACCTCCACCGCCCGCGACCTGTTCTACACCTACGACGCACTGGCGCATTTCCAGTCCGCCAACTTCCAGGGAGGGAACCAGGAACTGAAGGATTTTATCGAGCTGCAGGCCCTGGGCAAGGCCATCGCCATGAGCAATCCGACAGAGGAGATCCGCGAAATGTTCCGCACCCCACTGCCGGAACGGCCCATGAACTCCGTCGTGCTCATCGACGAGGTGGACAAAGCGCCCCGCGATTTCACCAACGACATCCTGGACGAGATCGACAACCAGCGCTTCTTCCTGCGCGAATACAACAAAACCCTGGAGCGCGGCAAGGAGGCCCGCATCGTAACCATTATGACCTCTAACTCGGAAAAAAACCTGCCCGACCCCTTCCTGCGGCGCTGTGCCTTCTACCACATCGAATTCCCCACAGGCGAACGCCTGCGGGAGATCCTGCGGCGCCACCTGGGTAGCTATACCGCCGAAACGGAGGCCGCCCACGAGGAGCTGTTGCAGTTCTTCCAGGGCCTGCGGGAAAAGTCGGTGCGCAAAAAGCCCGCCACCGCCGAGCTGATCGGCTGGCTGCGCCTGCTGGAACTCAGCGGCTACTTTGATAAGGACAAGCAAGCGCAAAAAGAAATACTGCTGCACAACCTGTCTTTCCTCGTAAAGACGCAGGAAGACCTGGCCGCGGCAAAAAAGTTGTGGGAGGGGCTGTAGCTCCCCGCCAGGGTGCGGTTTATTCCATTTCCTTCCATCAGTCGCTGCGCTCGTGTTCCACCGCGCCTTGGCTTGAGGAGAGAGCCTGCACCGGCGCATGCCAGAGGCCATTCCGGAGCGCCGGATTCATCCGGCAAGGCTAAAAGGTGACGAGCAAATGGGGCATTGAATATTTTAAAACGGCCTGCCGTATGGAATTTTCACTTTGCAGGTTTTACCCGGCCTGTAGGGCCGGCATAACTTAGGGGGTTGTGTAAAAAGCCTAAATTCAAGTTAATTGATAAAATAGTATTGTGTAAATATTACTTTGTTAATGGTGAATGTATTTCAAATTCTCCAAGATGAAGCTTGGAGGTACCTTTTTACACAACCCCAAGGCAGGGCGGCAGCTGGAACAATACCCCGCAGAACTGCCGCGCCGCCAACCGCAACAACTGGAACCCGGCGAACCGCAACAACAATGTCGGCTTCCGCCTTGCCCGCAGCTCACAGGAAAGCCGGATGGCTACCGATGAACAGATGCCTGCCCTGTCCCCGCCGAAGGGGCAAAGATGGCCTGGTGGAATTAATAAATTCACAAGGCTTGGTGCGGCAGTATTGGTAGCCATTTGTGGGCGAAGGTTCTGCTGCACCGCTTTTTTCTGATGACGCTGGCGCCCTGAGCCACCGTACCTCCAAGCTTCCGCTTGGAGCAGAAATATTACTCCATCTGGAAAGATGGAGGTACGCCCCTTGAGGCGACAACTTTCGGTTGTCTCCTCAATTCAATAGCCCCAAACGCACCTCAGAGGGAAAGTCAGGGCGCAACTCGAAGTTGCGGCCTGACGCTGGTGCTCCGGCCGGCTGCTTTTCCGCCGCCAGCCAGCCGGATAAACTTTTCTTCTACCTGGAAGGCCAGGCCGCCATGGTGAAAGCCCCGGGCGAAGGGGCTATCCTCCAGGCGGCACGCCCACCCCCCACTTCACCTGCGTCATCACAAAAGAGCTATGCACATTGCCGATATTTTCCAGGGCGGCCAGCTTATTGACGATGAAATCCTGGTAGGCCTTCCCATTGATATTCGTCATGGAAAAATAATCTGCTAAGGGTTACATTTGTAATGGACGCAGGTTAGTCTTGACAAGTTTTTCCAAGATTGAGCTTGCAGAAACTTGTCAAGCCTCGCCGAACGATTCCCTAACCAAATAAAAGAAGAAGATGCCCTACCCTAAGTTCAAACCGGAAAGCCTGATGATGTCTTACGGCCACAGATCAGGCATGGCCCGGGGCGCCGTAAAAGCCCCCATCTATCAGACCTCCACCTTCGCCTTCGAAACGGCAGAAGAAGGCAAGGATTTTTTCGAACTGGCCTATGGCCTGCGCGAGCCCGAAAACGGAGAAGTGCCCGGCATGATCTACAGCCGCCTCGACAACCCCAACCTGCAGGTGCTGGAACAACGGCTCAGCCTTTGGGATAAGGCCGAGGCCTGTGCCTTCTTCGCCAGCGGCATGGCGGCCATTTCCACTACCATCTTTGAATTTCTGAAACCAGGCGATGTACTGCTGTACAGCAGCCCCTTATACGGCGGCACCGTCCACTTCATCACCGAGGTGCTCACCCGCTATGGCATAGAAGTGGTGCCTTTCTACTACGATCAGCGGCCGGAAGACATACTGAGGCAACTAAAGGGCAACAATCAGGCCCACCGCCTGGCCATGGTCTATATCGAAACCCCCGCCAACCCCACCAATACGCTGATCGACATCGAGTCCATGAGCCGGCTGGCGGATACCCTCTCCACGGAAGAGCGGAAGGTGCTCACGGTGGTGGACAATACCTACATGGGCCCGCTCTGGCAGCATCCGCTGCAGCT
>CAYVVK010000786.1:2884-3129 GCA_964454855.1 uncultured Phaeodactylibacter sp.
CCGACCTGGTGCTGTATTCCGCCACCAAGTACATCGGCGGCCACAGCGATGTAATCGCCGGGGCGGTGCTGGGTAGTGAGGAGCTGATCGCCCGCATCAAGGTGCTGCGTACTTTTTTCGGCAGCATGATCAGCCCCATCGAGGCCTGGCTCCTCAGCCGAAGCCTGGAAACCCTCAAGCTGCGTATGGAAAAGCAAACGATGAACGCGCAGCGCATTGCCCGCTTCCTGCAGCAGCATCCTATG
>CAYVVK010000787.1:0-3128 GCA_964454855.1 uncultured Phaeodactylibacter sp.
TGGTGCTGATCTTACCGTGGTACCGATGCAAGGCTGGGAGCGCAGCATGCTATGGGACGATACCGGCCTGTTCTGGGTGATGCCCTCTCCCAATATGGGCACCTTCGAAACGGCCGTCGTCTATCCCGGCCAGTGCCTGTTCGAGCGCACCAACCTCTCCGAAGGGCGGGGCACTACCAAGCCTTTCCTGCTTACCGGCGCCTCCTGGGTGGATGCCGACAAGGCCGCGGCAGAGCTCAACAGCCGCAATATCCCGGGCGCGGTATTCCGCCCGGCCTACTTCATCCCCGATATCGGCCCTACCCGCGCCAATCCGCGCGGCAAGCCCTGGAACGAGCTCTGCGGCGGCGTGGAGATCATGCTGACGGACGCGAAGGCCTACCGCTCGGTGGAAGCCGCCCTGCATATCTTCGACGTTTACCGGAAAACGGGCACGGGCGAGCTGCAGTGGTCGCCGCCGGAGGTGATCAAACAACTGGAAAAGCCCGGCAGCACCGTGGAGGAGGTAGTGAAGGCCTGCCAGGCGGGAATCGAGGATTTTATGGAGTTGCGGGAGCGGTTTTTGATATACGACTGAGCCTCAGCTGTCTTGAAGCTGATGTACCAGCCAAAAGATCGTATAGAAGTGGTGGGATTCGTGGAGCAGGAAAAACTCTGTCCAGCCCATGATATCCATGCTGCCCAGTTTGGGGTGTATCCCCCTTCGGAGCAGATCATTCTCGTCTAGGCCGAGCAATTGCCCGGCGATGCGCTTTCTGGTTGCTTTCGATTCCTGAATGGCCGTTATGCTGCTTTTAGCCACCCAATTTCCAAAGAGCGCGTCATTTTCCGCTTTGTATCTTTCAAACGTTGGTTGTTCTTCGTTTAAAATACGATTGAACCTTTCCATAAAAACTTCCTGATAACGCCCCAAATGCGCCAGGTTTTCATGAATGCTCCACTTATCCGGATCACTCCTTTTCCGAAAGGAGGCTTTCGGCAGGCTATGGATGAGCAGATCAATCTGATCATACTGGTGCTCCAGCCGGTATTTTATAAGTTCATTCATTCAGCAAGCAAATGGTTACCCATTCAATTCCATGTGTAAGATGGGGTAGGGTTTCCCGCTGTGGTCCAGTTCTGACCGCCTCACAACTTTAAACCCCAGATGCTGGTAAAACCCCACTGCCCCGGGATTGTCTTCGTTGACATCCACCTGGTTGGCCCCAAATTCACGGATGGCGTACTGCAGGAGCATTTTACCGATGCCCTTTCCAAAAGCATCCGGATGGAGGAAGAGCATTTCTATATTCTGCTCGGCAACGCCCAGGAAGCCGATGATCTTTCCCCCTTCATCCCTGACGGCTCTTAATTCCACGGCCTTCAGGTAATGCTTCAGAATGAGGGGCTTAAAGTACTCGATGTCCTCTTCTTTCAGGAAATGGTGGGTGGCCCTGACGGAGGCTTCCCATACCTCGATGACTTCGGGGTATTCCCGCTCTGCAATGGTGCTAATTTGGTATTCCACAGGTGTTTTTCGATGGTGGCGTGTAGATGATTTCTTTTCAGTAACATTTCATACCAAACGATTGGTTCCCTGATTGGTAGGTGGGCCGGTGGCGCCGGCCTCATTAATATTTCTCCATTCCTTTTGCTTTTCCACGATTACTGATAAATTTATTGAAAGAACAGATGGCCTTCGGGAGTTGCCCGAGGTGACCCTCCGAAAAAACAGAAAGGTGGCTTTTGCAGAGAACAAAAATCAATCGGGATGAAAAAAATACTCTCCGCCCTGCTCATTTTGGCAACTATCGGCGCGCTGTTATTCCTGCTGTTTCGGGAAAAGTGGCAGCAGGCGCCCTCTTCCGGCGGCCTCGCCGAAGAAGCCCTTGCCGGCCAGGCAGAAGTGGAGGAAGCCCTGGTTTCCGCCTACTCCATGCTGGATGGCTGGAACGAAGCCCGGGAAGCTCCGGACTCTCCCCGGGATGCCGCCGGCAGCAACTGGGTTTGGGGAAGCCTGCCTTCCGATGAGGCGCACAAAGGCGCAAAGCCGGGAGAGCAGCTCGAAATAGAACAGATCGAATTATACCGATGGTCGCCGGACAACAAATACCTCAATTACAAGTTCCTGGCCATTTACGAAGGCATTGCCCGCGCCAATGAGGCCATCCGGCTGGCCCGGGCGGCCGGTGATACCCGCATCGAAGCCGAAGCCCGCTTTCTGAGGGCGCACTACCATTTTGACGGCTGGAGGATGTGGAAAAACATCCCGTATTTTACCGAGGCGGACGAAGATTTCAGAAAACCCAATACGGAAGACATCATCCCGAAGATCATCGACGACCTGCAGTTTGCGGTGGAAAAACTTCCCGAAACCCAGGAAGCAGCGGGCCGCGTTACCAAAGGCGCCGCTCAGGCCTACCTCGGCCGGGTTTTCCTGTATACCGGAGCTTATGCCGAGGCTAAAGAACAGCTGGAAGCGGTTGTCCGCAGCGGTAATTATGCCCTTTCCCCCTGTTTCCACGAGGCTTTCACCCACGGCATGGGCAATGGCCCGGAGATGATCTTCTCCGTACAGGTGGCCGTCAGTGAGGGCTTTCTGGAAAACCAGGAGGACAATTTCGAGGGGCGCCTGAGCTATCCCAACGGGGGGGCGGCCTTTGCCTGCTGCGGATTCCACCAACCATCACAGCACCTGGTGAATGCCTACCGGGTGGATGCCGATGGCCTGCCCATGCCGGATACCTACAATGCAGCTGATGCCTCCCCTTCCGGGCCTGTAGACCCCCGGCTGGACTGGACGGTGGGCAGAGACGGGGTGCCCTTTCTCCAATATGGCCCCCACGGGCCGGAATGGCCCCGGGCGAGGGACTGGGCCGGGCCCTATACCGCAAAAAAGTTCCTCCACGACCCCGGAGAAAATGCCGTCAGCAGCTGGAACGGCCAGCAGCTCAGCGTGATCAACGTGCCCATCATCCGATACGCCGATGTGCTGCTGATGCTGGCGGAATGTGAAGTAGAGCTGGGAAACCTGGAACAGGCACGGGAACTGGTGAACCGAATTCGAAAAAGAGCGGCCGCCTGCGCCCAGGGCCCGGAGGGCGGCGCCACCGCCATCGATGACCCCGGCATCACATGGGCCAACTACC
>CAYVVK010000788.1:0-3124 GCA_964454855.1 uncultured Phaeodactylibacter sp.
TGTCCTCGCCGTTGTGGTAATGGGTCAGGCGCCCGTCGTCCTTGTCGATCTTGTACAGGCCATCGGCGAGTGTGCCTACCCATACCCAGTCTTCCGTAATGCCCTGGTGCAGATAGCTGATGTTGCCGCTGAGGCTGTCCCAGCGGCCCCGGGCATCCTCGAAAGGCATCAGTTTTTTCTCTTTCGGATCATAGCGGTACAGCCAGTTGAGGTATCCCATCCACAGGGTGCTGTCGCTGCCCACGATGACATGGCCGAGGTCTTGGGAGGGATGATGGAAAATGGTATCCACCTGCAGGTTTTGCAGGCCGATCCGCCTGCCGTTGCCCGTCCAGAGGGCGTCATCGAAATAGGTGAGGCCGAAGGGGAAGTTGAAAAAGTCATTAGAGGCGAACAATGGCCGGAGGCTGCCGTCCTGCGGGCCGAGCACATGAATGGAATTGTAATAGGAGATGTAAATGCGGCCCTCTTCATCTTCAGTGATGCCGCGTGTGCTGCAGTAGATGTTGCTGCAGTACTCGCTTCCCCCTTCCAAATACTGCGTAAAGAGCTGCTCCGACTGAAAGAGGCGAATGGCGCCGAAATCAGAGGCCAGCCAGATGACGCCGGAGCGGTCGCGAAAAACCTGCCGGTAAGTACAGGTACTTTTGACCGCTTCGAAAATAGCCGCGTTATAATCGGTGGTGGTGCCCCGTTTACGGTTGTAGTAGCGCAACATGTCTCTGCCGCCGATCCAGATATCGCCATTGGGCTCTACGAAGAGCGTGGTGGCCATTTCGGCAGCCGTGCTCAACGGGTGCGCTTCCACTTTTCCCGTATGGGGCTGGTAGACGTACAGCATGCCGTCGGAACAAAGGATATACAGAGAGTCGCCCCGGGATTGTATCTGGGCGATCAGCCGTTCTTTGCTTCCGGGCAGTTCCAGGGCTTCCTGAATGGCGCCCCGGGAATTGAGTTTCCAGGCCACATTGCGGTAAGCGCCCACGTAAATGGTGTCTTCCAGTTGTACCGCCGGCCGTTTGGAGTATTGCCCCTGCAGGCGGGAAGCCTGCCGAAGCTGCCCGTTTTCGTCGAGCATCATCAGCCGGTTTTCCGCTGTCTTTTCATCGTACATGGCCATCCACAGGCGGCCCCGCTGGTCGAAGTAAAGGCTGTGGGGCACCACGGATTCCCGCTGTACGATCTCCCCTTCCTTTACTTTGATCTCGCGGAACTCCATGGTAACGGGATCGAAGACAGTAATATAGTCCGGGCTGGCCAGCCATATCTTGTTCTGTTCATCGATGAGCATGTCGGAATAGGCATCATGCGGCAGGAAATGTTCCTTTTCCTGGCTGCTGAAGTGTACGAACTCATACCCGTCAAAGCGGTTCAGCCCGTTGATGGTGGCGATCCAGATGAAGCCCGCCTTGTCCTGCAGGATCTTGAAGGTATTGCGGTGGCTCAGCCCCTCGTGGAAGTCGTACACCTTTATCTGCACATCCTCGGCCTGAGGCCGGGCGGAAGTGGAAAAGAGGAAGAGGCAAAGCAGTAGGGCGATTATTCTCATAATGGCATGGGTGAACGCTTCCCGAAAGTAAGTAAATTTAGGATGCCTTCAAATTTTATTGATCCAGGCCCGCGAATGGTTTGCAAGGATTTGCATGCGAATAAAAAATATTTGTTTCAAATAATTGGATTTAAACACAAAATATTTTACTTTAAAGCCTGTAAACCTCTCTCAAGCCCGTTTTCCAAACCAGTATTATCAAAACACAAACCATAAAACCCGTTTGTTATGAAAGTATTAAAGATCATTCTCTACGTTTTGTTGGGCCTGATCGGCCTGTTTTTACTGCTGGGCCTGATCGCGCCCCGCGAAGTTACGACCAGCCGCTCGGTGGTCATTGAAGCGCCGAAGGAGGCCGTTTTCAATACCGTCAACAACCTGGAAACCTGGGAAAGCTGGTCCCCCTGGAAGGAAATGGACCCTGCCATGAAGGTGTCCATGGGCGACCCCACCATGGGCAAGGGCGCCTTCTATACTTGGGAAGGTGAAACCTCCGGCAGCGGCAAAATGGCCATCACTGAAAGCACCCCGCCCGACAGCCTGGCGATCAAAGTGGAATTCGAAGGCATGGGCGAAGCGGACGGCGACTGGTCGTTCGAGGAAATGGAAGGCGGCACCAAAACTACCTGGGGCTTCCACACCGATTTCCCCTACCCCTGGAATGCCATGCTGCTGTTCCAGGATTTCGAAGGGGCCATCCACAAAGACTACGACCGCGGCCTGGAGCTGCTGAAGGAAAATGTGGAGGCTAAAGTAGCGAATACCACTTATAATGGCTACGAGGTAAAGAAGGTAGCCCTGCCCGCCCGCCATTTTATCACCCGCCGCAAGACCATACCCATGGACAAGATGGCGGAATTTTACACCCAGCACCTGGGGGGTATTTTCAAGGCGGTTCAGGACAACAATATCGAAATGAACGGCATGCCCTGCGGCCTGTACTACACCTGGGATGAAGAAAAGCAGGAAACGGACATGGCCGCCGCCATTCCCGTAAAGGAAGAAACCGCGGTGGAAGGGTATGATTTCATTACCCTGCCCGAGGGCGAAGCCCTTCTCGTGGATTACTACGGCGACTATGAGGGCCTTGGCGATGCCCATATGGCCATCGACGAATACCTGAAGGCCAGCGGCGAAAAGGCCGGCGCCCCCGTCATCGAGCAGTACGTCACCGACCCTGCCGAGGAACCGGATACCCTGAAGTGGTTGACGAAGGTGTATTACCCGCTGGCCAAAAATTGATGGGAACGTGGGCTTCCAGGCCCGCGAGTAAACCGTGAGGTGACGCCTGCAGCCTGGCCCGTGCCGGAGCGCCGGATTCATCCGGCAAGCTAACGAACACCAGCCGCCAGGCGGGGCGTAAATGCCTCCCTCTAGCCGCTGGGCGACCGCAAGTCGCCTAGCGGCACCTGCCCAAACTGGTGCTCATACAAATGCGTCCGGATGCCTCTGGCCTGCAGGCGCTGCACCAGCTCGGTGCGGATGTCGTGCTGCAGGGCCCAGGCCCCGGCGGGCGAGCTGGCCCAGGCGGCGATCCAGCAGCGCAGTCCTTCCTTGCCCATTTCCATGACCCAG
>CAYVVK010000789.1:0-1208 GCA_964454855.1 uncultured Phaeodactylibacter sp.
GGGTTATCAATCTATTATAACACCAACTACCTGTCAATTAATTCACTCCCAAAGCCGTAGTGGAAATTGGGTTTTCACAATGCTTTTGAGCCCCAGCGGCGCTTAACCTTGTTTTTCGCTTCAAAAACACCGCCACCTCAAAGGAGGCACTGAACCTTAAAGCCGGCTTCTTGTTAACTTGCCTGAATGTGCCGTTTTTAGAAGGCAAAATCAGGAAAATCTATTGTGGAAGGAAAGTTAAAGATCGGTATTGTCGGCGCCGGGATTGCCGGCCTGGCTACGGCCGTCCGCCTGGCCAGCCGCGGGCATGAGGTGCAGGTGTACGAGGCCAACAGCTATCCCGGTGGTAAATTGTCGGAATTCGAACTGCAGGGCTACCGCTTCGATGCCGGCCCTTCGCTCTTTACCATGCCCCACTACGTGGATGAGTTGTACCGGGTGGCGGGGGAAGAGCCCGGCGAGCATTTCGAGTACGAACGCCTGCCGGTGGTCTGTCATTACTTCTGGGAGGACGGCACCCGCCTGCTGGCCCATGCCGAGGCGGAGCGCTTTGCTGAGGAAGTGGAAGACAAGCTGGGCGTGCCGGCCTGCCGCCTGCAGCGCCTGCTGGCCGACAGCGAGAAAAAGTACCGTATCGCCGGCCACATCTTCCTGGAAAAATCCCTGCACCGCCTGAAGACCTGGCTGAATGTGCGCGTGCTGCGGGCCATGCTGGCCATTCCGGGCCTCGACCTGTTCCGCAGCATGAACGCTGTGCACGAGCGCTTCCTGAAGCACCCCAAGCTGGTGCAACTCTTTAACCGCTTCGCCACCTACAATGGCTCCAACCCCTACAAAGCGCCGGGCCTGCTGAGCATCATCCCGCACTTCGAGCACCACATCGGCGCTTTTTTCCCGAAAGGGGGAATGTACAATATCACCCGCAGCATCTACGAGCTGGCCAAACGCAAGGGCGTACAGTTCCATTTCAACAGCCCCGTGGAGCGCATTCTGGTGGAAGAGGGGCGGGCCGTGGGGCTGAAAGCCAATGGCGCGGAAAAACGTTTCGACAGAGTGGTAAGCAATATGGATGTGTTCTTCACTTACCGCAAACTGCTGCCCGAGCAGAAACATCCGGAAAGGACGCTGCGGCAGCAGAAGTCGACCTCCGCGCTGATCTTCTACTGGGGCATCCGGCGGCAGTTTCCCGAGCTGGGCCTGCACAACAT
>CAYVVK010000789.1:1218-3122 GCA_964454855.1 uncultured Phaeodactylibacter sp.
ACATTTTCTTCAGCGAGGACTACCGCAGGGAATTCCGCTACCTGGAAGAAGGCAGGGTCTTTGACGACCCCACCGTTTACATTAACATCACTTCCAAATACGAGCCCGGAGATGCGCCGGAGGGCTGCGAGAACTGGTTTACCATGATCAACGTACCCTACGACGACGGGCAGGACTGGGACGCCCTGATCGCCCGCGCCCGCGAACAGATGCTGGCCAAGCTGAGCCGCATACTGAAGGTGGATGTGGAAAGCCTGATCGAATGTGAAGACATCCTGGAGCCCCGAACCATTGAAAGCAGGACCGCATCCCACCTGGGGGCGCTCTACGGCACGAGCTCCAACGACAGAATGGCGGCCTTTATGCGGCACGCCAATTTTTCCGGGCGAATAAAAGATCTGTATTTTTGTGGCGGAAGCGTCCATCCGGGGGGCGGCATTCCCCTCTGCCTGCTCTCCGCCAGGATCGTTGACGAACTGTTGCATGATGACTGACAAAGAACAACCTTCTGTTATGCCCGCGCCTGCCTCTTACGGCCTGCCCCTCGACAAGGACTGGCTGGCGATCATCATCCTGGCCATCTTCTATACTGTGGGGATCTTCGGTATTCTCCTGCCCCTGCATGAGGACTTTATCTTTCTGACGCCCGGTAACCTGCTGCTGTCCCTGGCCCTCTTGTTCTGGCGGCATCCGGCCTGGGACGGGCGCAGCCTGGCCTACATGGCCATAACGTATATCGTGGGCTTCGGCGCCGAAGTGTTTGGCGTGCAGACGGGCATACTGTTTGGCGACTACCACTACGGCAGTGTATTGGGCTGGAAAGCCTGGGATACTCCGCTGATGATCGGCCTCAACTGGGTGATGCTGGGCTACAGCGCCGGTGTCATCGCCAACTACCTGCTGCCCCGGCGGGGGTGGTGGCTCCGCGGCCTGCTGGCGGCGGCCCTGATGGTGGGCCTGGACGTGCTGATCGAACCGGTGGCCATGCATTATGGTTTCTGGGAATGGGAAGCGGAAACAGTACCCCTGCGCAACTACCTGGGCTGGTTTTTAGTAGCTTTGCCCCTGGAGTGCCTCTTTGCTTTCTGGCTGGCGGAAGTGCGCAACAAAGTGGCCATCGCCTTGTTTATACTACAGTTCCTGTTCTTCGGAATTCTCGGAATTTCTGTGTGAAAGAAAATCTATCAAAAAATGACTGTCCTGCTTTATATTCTGATCACATTGGCCGCCATTATCGGCATGGAGTTCATGGCCTGGTTCACCCACAAGTACGTGATGCACGGCTTTCTCTGGAACTGGCACGAAGACCACCACCAGCCTCATCACCATAAGGAGGGCTTCTTTGAAAAGAACGACCTCTTTTTCCTGGTCTTCGCCATTCCCAGCGCCATCTGTTATATTGTTGGCCTTTCCACCACGCATTTCTGGACCCTGTTCGTCGGTATTGGCATCTCCATCTACGGGCTCATCTATTTCCTCATCCACGACGTGTATATCCACCAGCGCTTCCGGTGGTTCCGCCAACTGGACAGCAAGTACTCGAAGGCCATCCTGCGGGCGCATGGCGCTCACCATGCCAAAAAGACCAGGGAAGAAGGCGAATCCTTCGGCCTGCTGGTCGTCAACCCCAAATACTTCAAAAAGCGGAGTGAGTGGGCTGAGGAGGGGAGTGAGTAGTAGGCAGTAGGCAGTAGGCAGTAGGCAGTTTGCAGTCTCCAAGTCTCCCAGTCCCCAAGTCTCCTCCAGTTCTCCAGTAGGTAGTAGGCAGTAGGCAGTAGGCAGTTTGCAGTCTCCAGGCCTCCCAGTCCCCAAGTCTCCTCCAGTTCTCCAGTAGGTAGTAGGCAGTCTCCAGTAGGCAGTTTGCAGTCTCCAGGCCTCCCAGTCCCCAAGTCTCCTCCAGTTCT
>CAYVVK010000790.1:0-3121 GCA_964454855.1 uncultured Phaeodactylibacter sp.
TTTATACACGGGCGAAGCTTGTTATTGAATAGCCGCCGTAGTAAACTCACGCTAGTACATCATGCCCGGTGAAGAACTGCTGTAGATTATTGATGAACGTATTGGCATTTACCGCTTCCAGTTGGGGGAAAAAAGGCATCCATTCGAAATACTCCTTATAGTTGTACCAGCGGCTATAAAAATGCCGGAGGAACTTGCGTTTAGGCCAGAGCAATTTTTCCCAGATATTCCTGAAGCTTTCTTTTTCCCGGTTGAGGGTAGGGCTTCCATACAAGGAAAGTTCCGCATTATTCAACATTTGCCTGACCTTGCTAACAGCGTCTATTATACTATTGTAATTGTGCCCTTTGAAAAACAACTTTAACCTTCTGGAGACCTGGTCATAACCATTCCCCAATTCTGTGCCCTCCCACTTGTCAGAACATAATGCGGCATTGCTCCATATTTCCTCCAGGCTATAAGAATCATTGAGATCTAAAAGGTGTATGAAGTTGGGATGTTGCTGAGTGCCAAAGCCAGCTATTAGCAACTTGGTATCAGGGTAGTGCCGTTCCAGGAATAACTTCCAGGTTTCGTATACTGAAAGGTACTGGCCTTTGATACGCAAGGGCTCTACGATTAATACCACATCAAATACAGAATAGTCTGAAATGCTTTTTTCAAAGGATACTAAGCGGTGTTTTTCACCAAGGTGGCGCTTTAAGCGTTGCGTTATATTTTTCTGTGTGCATAGATAACAGATTTCCATAATGGGCAGATTAGCAATTTGAGCCTATTTGGGTTTAATTCCAGCTAGCAGAGATGAAAAGTGGCTGTTGATGGTTCTAAGAACATCATTAATTGAATCCTGCCGTTTTTGCCTGGCAGACTCAGAAAAGAAAAGTTCAGCTAAAAATGAGGCTACCTCTTCAAATTCATCTTCCAATTGATGAGCTCCTACCAGGTTTTTGCGGCAATCATCAAATTCATAAGACTTCTCCGCTTTGTATCCATACTCTTTCAAACGGCCCGACTCGTCCTTCGTTAATTGATGATCTGAGTGGTCAATAAAACTATTGATGCGCAGGCGCAGGCAATCATTATCAAAAAACCTTTGCACCATGTCTTCTCCGTTCCATGGCTCATTATCCGGATAAATGGCGTAGAAAAAAGTCAACAGGTCCTCTTTTAATTCAAAGATCTTGGTATAAAATTCATGCCTGTAGTAATCCCAGGTTTTGTCAAAGTGTGGCTGGAAGATTTTTTTCACTTGATCATCGGCAACAGTTACTGCCGGCTTGTCTTTTTCGGGAATAGAACGGAAAAAACGCCCGTCATCTCCCAGAATGCCCTGGTTTCGAAAGCCCCGGTAATAAATGTGATCCGTGCCACCACCGATTAAGAAGCACTTATCGGCCCGGGTCATGTTTAGTATGGCACCTACCTCCACATCGCTGAAGCCATCCCGCCGGTGTAGAAAGACAAATAGCTCGTTTTCCGCTGTTTTATACCATTCAACCAGGTTCTTCAAATACTGAAAGCTGACCGATTCCAAATTGTGCAGCTCCTGTATCAGATAAGTCCGGACAACAATTGCTTTAGGGCTCACTTCGGGCTTTGTTCCATCGGGTAGCCGGTCGCAAACGGCATACTCATCGAACAAGTCATCTTTGAAAGATTCTACCCTGTTAAGATTCCTTTTGTAAAAAGATTCGTTGAGTAACGCATTGTTAACAATGCGTTTTTTTAACTCCAGATCACGCCAACTCCAACAGATCAGCATGATCCTTTCTTTTGTATAGGATGAAGGCATAATAAGAAATTAAGAACCTAATAAAGTTTTCACCAAATTGTATTTAATTTCGATATCGTCATTTTTGAGTGTTGCAGTTTCCACCGCTTCTATCAATGATTCTACGGGCCGAAAAGTCGTGTAGGCCAGGTATTCACTTTTTTTCAATGCCTGCCACCATTGTTCGCGCCCGCGCCCTGTGGTTACTACAAATATGCAGTTATTGCTCAACTGCTTACTCCCGATCTGGTCTTTGATAAAGTCGATGATGCGTTCTTCTCCGTAACGCTTATCCTCTACATCTTTCATGCCTTCCAGGAAAGAGAGGTGCATGATAATAAAGTGGTACTTTGTCAACCCTTCAGCTTTCACTTTTTTCCATGCCTCTTCCTCCTCACTGTAGATGCCACATTTGAGCTGGGCATTCAGGAACTTTCGTTTTTCGGGAGTAACCCGGTCGGCTACCCGCTTGTCAAAAATACAGATTTTGGTTTGCAGCACTTCCAGCAATTCGAGCAAATGGGCCTGAGAAATACTGGCCTGGTCAAAATCTTTGATGGTCATTAGGTTGTCAAAGAATTTTCGCACTAATATGCCGTGGTTGCGTACCGCCAATAACCCCATTTTGGCCTCTATGCTATCGGGGTTGCTCCCGTGTGCAAAATGGAGTAGTTCTACAACATCAGCGTAGCGGGATGCATATTCTTCCTGTTTTTCTTCGTCAAGCGCCAAATAATCATCCTGCTTGTAGTAGGTTACGGATCTCTGATCGTAAAATATATGGCCCACATCCGTATCGCCCCGCTTCAGCCGTATCCATAATTTTTTCTTTTTCAGCCAGATCCTAAGCCATTTTAGATAGGCATCTTCCCAGGATTCGCCCTTTTCGGATTTAGCCAGCACCCGAATGACGCCTAACTCCCGCACTTTTTTCTGCCAGCTTTTTTTGGGTATGCTGACGAGTTTAAAGCGGGAAACGTTTTCTAATTTGAGTACTTCGAGATCGTTCAGGTGGTATATAGGCGCTGCCTGCCAGATGTGAAAATATTTTTTGAAGTATCCCTCTGTGGAATTATTCTTTCGAGGATCAAAAAGCCAGGATCTGGCCATTTCGAGATTGCTGTTTTTTACTTCAAAGTCGACTTCCGTTAGTCCATCTTCTTTCATGCCTGTACTGAAGGCAGACCTTAGCCAAGGATAGTATTTTTTGTCACGGTCTGTTACTTGTTTTTCCACACTGATGAAAGTGTTGTTGAACAGCATGGCGGCGCAGATCTTATCCTGGAAACTACCGCCTAGCGTGAGTTTACTACGGCGGCTATTCAATAACAAGCTTCGCCCGTGTATAAA
>CAYVVK010000791.1:0-3120 GCA_964454855.1 uncultured Phaeodactylibacter sp.
GGCGGTATCGGCAGGCAGGCGGCGCTCCGAATAAGCGGCCGCTAAACACATACCGCCCCGTACTAAGGTAAAGTAGCCCTCCGGGCTGTAAACAAAGCGCTAAACACATACGCAGCTGAGCTGCTTTCTGCCTTTTGGCGGCCGATCAATCAGCCCACAAAGAAAATCCCCGCAATGAGGGCCAAAAGCAAGGCTATTCCGGCGGTCGCAGCCAGGGAAAGTTTAGTGGCCTACCTGGAGGCGGGCGGTACTTCTTCTGCCGGCGCTTCCTGTTTCTCTTCAGCGTTCATCAATTCTGTAAAAAAAACGGCTCCAAGGGCGATAATGGTAGCGCCCAGCAAGACGAACATGCAGGCGCCGGTGCCGGACAGGCAGTATTCTTTTATATTGCCCAAGGCCTGGCTGATAGATGCCGTAGGCACCATCTCAGCCAGCTTTTGGGCTTCTGAGGGCCTTTGAGCCTGGCTTGCTACAGGTGTTATTAATGCAAACAAGGTGAATGCCGTGGCGGACATCCGCCAGAATATGGATTTTAGGCGCAGCCTGCAGAGTTTCATGCGTTTGGGTTTTAGGTGGTTTTCAAACTGGGGTTTTCAGGTATTTTCTGATAGTATGTGTTTGGTTACCCTGTCGACAAATATGGGGCATTAAGGCAGGAAAAGCATGCACTTATCTTTTAAACATTAGCACATATTTTGCATAAGGGCCAGTGTGCAGGATAATTAGTGGACAAAGAAGGTTTTTTCAGTGCTCCTGGCTGGACGGGCTGCTGAGCGGGCGCTGGCGGAGGAGATCTTCAAAGGTGTGGAATTTACAAAGCCCGAGCTCAGCAGGCCACGGTAAAGATCACAGAAATGGCATCCCCTGTCTCCGGATGCATCACCGGCTGCTCCTGCTCCAGGCGGTAGCCGGTGGCGGCAAACAAATCTGCCCAGCCGGCCCGGTCACGCAGGTACCACTGGTAAGGCTGCTCGTAGGGGCGCTGCATGCCCTGCCAGGATTCCGTGGCCCAGCCTTCCTGGTCTCTTTGCCTTGCCAGTTCATGATCGGGATGCAGGGCTTGTATGACGAGGCGGCCATGGTGCTTCAGGTTCTCCTTGAGCGTGGAGAGGAGCGATCCAGTTTCGGGCATTTTTTTGCCAGGAAGACAGGATCTTTTTTTCCTTATCCATGATCTTTTTAAAATTATCATTCGTTCGTAGCCTTCCCACTTCTTTCATCCGCCATAGCCCTGCAGGCGACGGCGGGCGCCTTCCCACTTCCGCTTTCCGCTTTCCGTCTTCCAATCATTTTTTAGCCAGAAACAGCCCCAGGAAAGTAATGATCCCATTCACGATCAGTATCTCAAAGCCGAACTGATAGCCGAACCAGTCATCCGCCTTGATATTGGCCAGGTAGGACAGCAGGGGAGAGGCCAGGCAAACCCAGGGCACCCAGGTATCCCTCACCTCCACTTTTGTCATTAGCCCGAAGGCGAACAGGCCCAGCAGCGGGCCGTAGGTATAGCCGGCAGCAGTGAATACCCCGCTGATCACACTGGCGTCGTTGATCAGCTGGAACAACATGATGACCAGGAAAAGCACGACGGAAAAGCCCAGGTGCACGCTCAGGCGGATGGCTTTCTCGTTTTCTTTTTCCCCGGGATTGATATTCAGAAAATCCACGCAGAAGGTGGTGGTCAGGGAGGTCAGGGCGGAATCGGCGCTGGAGTAGGCGGCGGCGGTGATGCCCAGCAGGAAAAAGATGCCGGCTGTCAGGGTGAAATGATCGAGCGCCATGATGGGGAAGAGGTCGTCCGTGCGCTCGGGGATGGGGATGCCTTTTTCGATGGCGAAGATATAGAGCAGCGCTCCCAGGCAGAGGAACAGCAGGTTGACGATCACCAGCACCACGATGAACCACAGCATGTTTTTCTGTGCATCGCCGATGTTGCGGCAGGTGAGGTTCTTCTGCATCATATCCTGGTCCAGGCCGGTCATCACAATGGCGATGAACATGCCGGCGAAGAACTGCTTGAAGAAGTTATTGGGCGAGTCGCCCCAGAAAAAAGTCTTCGAAAAGCCGCTATCCTGAATGGCGCCCGTCATTTCCCCCAGCGAAAGATCCAGTTCCTTACCGATCAGCCAGATGCTTATCACTACCGAAGAGAGCATGAAAAAGGTCTGCAGCGTATCGGTAAATACGATGGTCTTGATGCCGCCCTGGAAGGTGTACAGCCAGATGAGGGCGATGGCGATCATGACGGTCACCCAGAAAGGAATGTCCAGCGCATCGAAAATGGCCAGCTGCAGCACGCCCGCCACCAGGAAAAGGCGGAAGGCCGCACCGATCGTCCGGGACAGGATGAAGTAGAAGGACCCCGTCTTGTGCGACCAGAAGCCAAAGCGGCGCTGCAGGTAAGTATATATGGTAATGAGGTTCAGGCTGTAGTACAGGGGCAATAATACCAGGGCCACTACCAGATAACCCGGTATGTAGCCCAGCACGATCTGGAAGTAAGAAAACTGACTGGTACCCACTTCGCCGGGTAGCGAGATAAAGGTCACCCCCGATAGGGTGGCGCCTACCATGCCAAAGGCGACGAGGTACCAGGGCGATTGTTTGTTGGCGGTGTAGAAAGTTGAGGCGTCGGATTTTCGGGTGGTGAGCCAGGAGATGGACATCAAGAGAATGAAGTAGCCCGAAATGACACCGATGATCGTGTAGAGCCCCATTAAAACAGTTTTAGGTGAAAATATAAAAAATAGTTCATGCCGCGGATCTTTCCAACTTCGGGTGAATGAAGGGCGACCGGAAAACGAAGGGAAGAAGTCACCGTCCCCTGCATCGTGTAACTGCCCTTTTGTCCAAAGGCCAGGGAAGGTAGTGCGAACAGCAGCAGAAGCAATGTCCGCAATCTGAAGTGAGCATAAAGTAGTTTCATAGACTAGGATTTTGAAGGTATTTTTGATTTAAGCCGCCCGACAATATTGCCTGCAACTTTTTGCAATTTTGTTCTGAAAAAACCTGCAAATATGCTCAAAAGAGAGAGGCAAGCCCTCATTTTAAGAGAAGTCAACATTCACAATAAAGTGCTGCAACCTGACCTTAGGGATCGCGCAATAATAAGTTACTCAGAAT
>CAYVVK010000792.1:0-3117 GCA_964454855.1 uncultured Phaeodactylibacter sp.
GGCCGAGGCCCTGGCCAACCTCATCTGGGCGCCGCTGGAAGATGGAATTAAGTCTGTTTCCCTCTCCGCCAACTGGATGTGGCCCTGCCGCAACGAAGGAGAGGACGCCCGCCTGTACCATGCCGTAAAAGCGGCTTCCGACTTCTGCATTGCCCTGGGTGTCAACATCCCTACCGGGAAGGATTCGCTCTCGATGAAGCAGAAATACGTGGGCCAGGAAGTGCTGGCGCCGGGTACGGTGGTGATCTCTTCCGTGGGGGTCTGCGAAAACATCCGCGGCATTGTGGAGCCGGTATTTCAGAAAGACAGTGGCCCTGTCTATTACATCAACCTGTCTCAGGACGAATATAAACTGGGCGGTTCTTCCTTCGCCCAGGTGCGCAGCAAGATCGGCAGCGACGGCCCGGATGTCAAAGATGCCGGAAAATTTGCCGCTGCCTTCAACACCATACAGCAACTCATTAAAGAGGGCAGGGTAGCGGCCGGCCATGACGTCTCTGCCGGCGGCCTGATCACCTGCCTGCTGGAAATGTGCTTTGCGGATAACGATCTGGCGGCGGAAATCGACCTGAGTGCGCTGGGGGAGGAGGACACCATCAAACTGCTGTTCTCCGAAAACTGCGGGCTGGTGTTCCAGCTTCGGGAGGAAGCTGATGCCTCGGCACTGAAAAGCTTCTCCATTCCCTGTTACCGCATTGGCCGGGTGGCAGATGGCGATTTTCTAAAGGTAACGAACGGAGAAGCCGAGCACCACTTCAACATTCCCCAGCTGCGGGACGACTGGTACGAAACCTCCTGGCTGCTCGACCAGCAACAAACCGCCAATAAGCTGGCGGACGACCGCTACCGCAATTACAAGGAGCAGCCTCTGAAATACGATTTCCCCAAGGGGTTTTCCGGCGCCATGCCGCTGATCGACCCCTCAAAAGCTCGTCCGAAAGCAGCCATCCTCCGGGAAAAGGGCAGCAATTCCGAGCGCGAGCTGGCGCACGCCATGCACCTGGCCGGCTTCGAGGTGCGCGATGTGCACATGACCGACCTGATGACGGGCCGGGAAACGCTGGAAGACATCCGCTTCCTCGGTGCCGTCGGCGGCTTCTCCAATTCCGACGTGCTGGGTTCCGCCAAAGGCTGGGCGGGGGCCTTCCTCTTCAATGAAAAGGCCAAAACCGCCCTCGACAATTTCTTCGCCCGCGAAGATGTGCTCTCGGTAGGCATCTGCAACGGCTGCCAGCTGTTCATCGAGCTGGGCCTCATCAATCCGGAGCACGAGCAGAAGGCGAAGATGGACTACAACGATTCCGGCAAGCACGAAAGCGGCTTCACCTCTGTGAAAATCCTGGACAACACTTCCGTCATGCTCTCCAGCCTGAGCGGCAGCACCCTGGGGGTATGGATCTCTCACGGCGAGGGCAAATTCGATTTACCCCTGCCGGAAAACCGCTATAACATCGTGGCCAAATACGGTTACGACAGCTATCCCGCCAATCCCAACGGCAGCCGCTACAACACCGCCATGATGGCCAGCCCCGACGGCCGCCACCTGGTGCTCATGCCGCACATCGAGCGCTCCATTTTTCCCTGGAACTGGGCGCACTATCCGAAGGACAGGAGGGATGATATTTCGCCCTGGATCGAGGCTTTTGTGAATGCCCGGGAGTGGTTGGAGGGGTAGGCCTTTATCTCTTCCTCCGGTGGATGATATCGGACGATATCCACCTGATGGCCAGCGCCACCCGGCTATTTTCTTCTTTTTAGCCAGCCCATCAGCGATGCGAGTTTCAGGCTTTGGGGAGAAAACGAAATACTTACCGGATTACTGTAGCTCATATTTCCGCTCTGCAGGATGCGCTGGACGTAGCGGAACAGGGCGCGGAAGGCCTGGCACATATTTGGTACAGAGACTCCCTTCCTGGCAACGGCGGAAGGCCTGAACAGGCTTGCGCAAAATAGTATTTTCATCACCCCCACCTTGTCCGTCATTCAGCGAACCATTCAGCGCGCTCATGAATTGGGCATGGGGGAGGGCTACCTGTTTTTTGAGGAGGCAAGGATGAGCATGTTTTGCCAGGTGGTATGATGCCTTACTTTTCATGTCACTGTATTTGACATTAAATTATTTAATGTCTATATTTGTGACATGAAATCAGGAAAAGACACTCGCCCCTATGAAATGAAAGCCCGCGCCCGGACCGTGGCCCGCAACGAGCGGCGTATCCTGGAAGCGGTAGCTGCCCTCTGGCAGGAAGTGCCGATCCTTGAGATCACGTTGGAAGCCGTGGCGGAACGCGCCGGGGTGTCCGTGCGGACCATCCTCAGAAAGCACGGTTCCAAGGAGGGCCTGTTCCAGGCCAGCATTGAAAATGACGCTGCCGGCATAATGGGAAACCGCGACAAAGCGCCGGTAGGGGATGTGGAGGAAGCCCTGCGTATCCTCTTCACCGATTACGAGAACTACGGCGACGCCAACATCCGCACCCTGGCAATGGAAGAAGAGCTGGAGGTGGCCCGAGAACTGCTGAAATCCGGCAGGCAGTACCATCGGCGGTGGTGCGCCCGGGTCTTCGCTCCTCACCTGCCTGAACCTTCTGAGCCGGAGTACGAATTCCGCTTACTGGCCTTCATCGCCGCCACTGATATCTACACCTGGAAACTTTTGCGCCGGGATCAGGGGAAGACAAAGGAAGAAACGGTCAAGGTCATGAAGCTTCTCCTGGAGGGGCTTTTTGGAAGGGGGGAATGAGGTAGGATTGATTGATGAGAAAATGCCTGTAAAGTTCAAAATTATAACAACATGGAAACACCTAAAAGTTATCTTTTCGTAACCATTGATGGGGGCGGTAATGTTCCGCCCGTGCTGGGGCTGGCCCGCCGCCTGAAAGGGCGGGGGCATCGGGTAAGGGTATTGACGGAACCCTGCCTTGAAGAAGTGGTGGAAAGTTATGGCCTGGAGTATCTTCCTTTCAGGGAGTATTTTACCCGAACCGACCGGAAGGAGGATATCATCGGCGACTGGGATGCCTCGCCTCTGTCTAATCCAACCTTTGATAATATAGTCATCGGCCCGGCAGATATCGTCGTGCGGGAAACCCATAAAGCGCTGAAAGCGGAGCCTAC
>CAYVVK010000793.1:0-3115 GCA_964454855.1 uncultured Phaeodactylibacter sp.
CCTGTCAATTAATTCACTCCCAAAGCACTAGTGCCTCATAAAAGGAAAAATTTTTTCCCGCCTTTTCCGGGTATTGCGGAATACGGCTATTGCATTACAAGAAATTTGGTGTATCTTTGTAGCGATTTAAAGAGTTCCTTTTTTATAGTAAATTAAAGCCTTTCCAAAAAGCTTTCCTTTCCTATCTCAAAGTGTCTCTGTTATTTGTTTATAAATTTTCTTTTTTAATGAACATTTTTGTTGCAAGATTAAACTACGATACGCGTGAAGAGGACCTTCAGTACGCGTTCGAGGAATTCGGACAAGTGGATTCCGTAAAGATTGTCATGGATAAATTCACCGGCCGCTCCAAAGGTTTCGGCTTCGTGGAAATGCCCAATGATGATGAAGCAAGAAATGCGATCAATGACCTGAACGACACCGAGCTGGACGGCAGGACCATCGTCGTTAAGGAAGCCGAAGACCGCGGCAATCGTGGCGGTGGTGGCGGCCGTGGCGGCAGCCGCGGCGGCAATCGCGGCGGCTACGGCGGCGGCGGCGGCGGCGGTTACGGCGGCGGCGGTGGCGGAAGAAGATACTAGTAGTACCAGCGCCTGCGGGCGCTGTTCGCCAATGACATGAAGGAAAAGCTCTCCATCCCGGAGGGCTTTTCCCATTTTTGGCCTATTCTGTGGTTCTCGTAAGCTGAAGTTAATGAGTTGTAAACCAAGCTCTTCTGTCCACCGGCTGATGGTGGCATTGTACCATTCGTATGGCGGAAGGAAGAAGGGCGCAGCTTCAGTAGTGATGCCATAGGCCGCCATGGCCCGGTAGTTGTCTTCCAGGTCCTTCCGGAAAGTTTCCTTGTCTACGAGCAGAGAATTGCAATTATCCCAGGAGGCGTACAACAGGTGCTTGTCGGAATGGGCGCCGAGGTAGTGCCCGTCCTGCTTCAGGCCTTCGACGAGGGCTTTGTTTTCCTCGTTTCGATAGAAATCGCCGGTAAAGAAAAAGTGAGCGGGCACTTTTTGTTCTTTCAATACCTTTCGAATGTAGGGGCCGCCATCATTGTAATCCCCTCCGGTGAAGACGAGAAAAATGGTATTGGAAGCCGTATCGCCCCGGATAATCGCGCCCTCTTCGTACTGAAAGCCCGGCAGTTTCTGGGCGCAGGCCATATCATGGCTGTGGATGGCTGCCGCAGCAAGCAAGCAAGCTTTCAGTATAAATAAGTATGTTTTGACCATTCGTGTTTTTTGTGTTGTCCGATATACTGTTTTCTGTCCCCGCTCGCCAAATCGTAAATCGCAAATGTTTCAATCGTAAATCTAAAATATCGTCAGGTTAGAATTTTTGATGTGCGATTTTTGATTTTTCCGCGCCACTGTTCTCAGCCGCCCGACAAACCAGCCCGCAAACACCGGCAGCTTACTCCAGCCAGCCGTATTTCTCCATCAGGGCCACCCCCTTGTCCATAAAGGGTTCCACTTCTGCCGGCCGGTTGAACAAGGCCACATAGAGGATCTCTTTTTCCGGAATGCTGAGGTGGAAGGCGCGGAAGCCGCCCTGCGAGCCGGTGTGATATACGATCTTCTTCTCATGGGGCGGGGCAGGCGGGGTGATGAACCAGCTCCAGCCGATGGCCGGCGGGATGGTATCCGCCCAGTTGGCAGGTTCGAAGATCTGCCGTGATTCCTCAATGGCCGTATCGGGCAGAAAAGCGCCGCGGCGGATGGCCAGCTCGTACCGGGCCAGTTCCTCGGCAGAACTCCACACCCCGCCATTGCCGGCGGCGGCGAAGGTGGGATATTCCCCATAGTCGTATTCCTGGTATTCGCCATCCACCTGCTGATAGGCGTGAGCTACGCCCTCCTGCGGATGCGGGCCGTCCGTAATGGTACTGTTGGGCATGCCGGCGGGTACGAAGATGCGCTCCCGGATAAAATCCTGCCATTTCTGCCCCGATACCTGCTCGATGATCAGCGCCAGGGCGTTGAATGCCGGGTTGGAGTACTCGAAACGCTGGCCGGGTTCGAAATTCAGGGAATCCGCCTTTTGGATGGGGGCCCAGTTCTCTTCATCTTTGGCGCTGAGGAAGAAATCGCGGTTTTTGTCCACTTCCCGGATGTCGGGCAGGCCGGAGGTGTGCGACAGCAGGTGTTTGAGCTGCACCCGCCGGGCAATTTCCCGGTTCTCGAAATCCGGGAAGTACCTGCCGATACTGTCTTCCAATGACAGTGCACCTTCCTCTTCCAGGATCAGTATGCCATAGGCCACGAAGGTCTTGCTGATGGAGCCGGTATTGAAAAGGGTAGCGGAGGTGATCTTTTCTCCACTTTGCAGATCGGCCAGGCCGTAGCCTTTGGCAAAGACGATGCTGTCGCCCTTCATGGCCAGCACAGCGGCGCCGGGCTCGGTTTCGGGGAAGCTGTCCCGATAGAAGGTGTCGATCTCTGCAGAAAAGGTGGAGGGAGCTTTTTCCTGGCAGGCCCAGGGCAGCAGGATGGCCAGCAGGGCCATAAGTGAATAAGGTTTCATGGTTTCTCGTTATTATTTTTTCATGATGTACAAGGGTTTTTACAAGCTTTTCAGCAAGGCAAAGCTCAGCTCATCGATATTCCGGGCTTGAAGGTGGCCGGCCCAGGTATTTTAGCAAGCTTTCATCGGCCTGATGGGGATAGGCCCAGCGGTGTCCGTACTTCAAAATGAGAAGGGCGGTCACCGGGCTCGCAGGCCTTATCCTCACCTGCTCTTTCGTCAGGGCCATCATTCTTTCCGGTGCATAGGGGCCGGCCAGTTTTTGGAAGGTTTGTAGTTTGGCAATGGTGCCGATGAGGTACAAATAATATTGATAAGACAGGTATCGCCTGCGGGGCCGGGGAACGGGCATCGTTTCGATCAGGCGGGAGCATTTGTTGTATTGATCGATGAGGCCTTTGCCCATCCCGTAGAAAGAGGCTTTCTCCGTGGCGTAATTCCTGAGGCCGCCCAGCAGGTCTTTGCGCAGGTCCTGCACATCATTGCAAAACTGGATAAAAGCCCCCAGTTCGTACCAGGCGTGCAGGGCATTTTCGGGCCACTGGCCGGCCAGCGCCAACCCCAGGAGCAGGCTGCGGCCGCATTTTTCGGCTGTGAG
>CAYVVK010000794.1:0-3103 GCA_964454855.1 uncultured Phaeodactylibacter sp.
TGCTGATCGTGGCCTCCGAAGCCGGCGCCCTGGCGGTCGACCAGTCGAAAGTGGTGCTCAAAGGCCGCCTGCAGCCCGGCCGCATCCTGATCGCCGACTTGCAGCAGCATCGTGTCATCGGGGATGAAGAGCTCAAAGCCACCATCTGCCAGCGGCTGCCCTACCGCGAATGGCTGGACAAACACCGCCTGACGCTGGAACGCCTGCCGCTGCATCACAAGCCGGTGTCTGAACTGGATGAGAAAACGCTGTTGCGCAACCAGCAACTACACGGCTATACCAAAGAAGACCTCAAGGTGATCATTGCCCCTATGATCGAAACGGGCAAAGACCCGCTGGGCTCCATGGGCGCAGATACGCCCCTGGCGGTACTCTCGCATCAGTCCCAACACCTGGCCAACTACTTCAAGCAGTTGTTCGCTCAGGTGACCAACCCGCCCATCGACCCCATCCGGGAGCGCTCCGTGATGTCACTCTACGCCATGCTGGGCGGCTCCGGCAACATCCTGGAATTGAAACCCGAGCGGGCGCGTTTTATCCACCTGCCCAGCCCGGTATTGAGCAATGAGGAACTGAGCAAGATCAAGACCCTGGTGCACCCGCACTTCAAGTCGGGTGTGATCGATATTGTCTTCAAAGCCGACGGCCAGCATGGCCGCCTGCAAGCCGCCATAGACCACGTCTGTGCAGTAGCGGAAGACCTGGCCCGCAACGGCGTCAACATCCTGGTGCTTTCCGACCGCAATGCCGACCCTTACCGGGCGCCTATTCCCTCCTTGCTGGCCGCCGGAGCCGTACACCACCACCTGATACGCAAAGGGCTGCGCAGCCTGACCTCCATCGTGGTGGAATCCGGAGATGTGCGGGAGATGCACCATTTCGCCACGCTTATCGGCTACGGAGCAAGCGCCATCAACCCTTACATGGCCTATGCTTCTATTGCCGCCCTGCACCGGCAGCAGGTTTTCGATAAGAATGCCAGGCTGGACAAGCTCTTCGCCACCTATAATAAGGCGGTAGGAAAGGGCCTGCTCAAGATCATGTCCAAGATCGGCATCTCCACCCTGCAGTCCTATCAGGGCGCTCAGATCTTCGAAGCCCTTGGCCTGAATGAGGAGGTAGTGGAAAAGTGTTTCAAAGGCACCGTTTCCCGCATTCAGGGTATTGACTTCGATGGCATCGCTCTGGAGGTTTTGGCCCGCCACCGCATGGCCTTCCCCGAGAAGGCATTGTCCAACGCCCAGCTGGACGTCGGCGGCGTCTACCAGTGGAAACGCCGCGGCGAGGCCCATCTGTTCAACCCGCAGAGCATCCACCTGCTGCAGTATTCTACCCGCAAGAACGACTATCAGGCCTTCAAGAAATACACGAAGATCATCAATGAGCAGGTAGAGCAGGCCATGACCCTGCGCGGCCTGCTGACCTTCCGTAAAGGCGAGAAGATCGACATTAAAGAAGTGGAACCGGCGGAAAGCATCATGCGGCGCTTTGCTACCGGCGCCATGTCCTTTGGTGCCATCTCCCATGAGGCACACAGCACCCTGGCCATCGCCATGAATCGCATTGGCGCCAAGAGCAACAGCGGCGAAGGCGGCGAAGACGAAGGGCGCTTTGAGCAGAAGCCCAATGGCGACTGGGAGCGTTCGGCCATCAAGCAGGTGGCTTCCGGCCGCTTCGGCGTGACGAGCTACTACCTGTCTAATGCCGACGAACTGCAGATCAAGATGGCGCAGGGCGCCAAGCCGGGAGAAGGCGGCCAGCTGCCCGGCCATAAAGTGGACGACTGGATTGGCAGGGTGCGCCACTCCACGCCGGGCGTAGGCCTGATCTCTCCGCCTCCGCATCACGATATCTACTCCATCGAAGACCTGGCGCAGCTCATCTTCGACCTGAAGAACGCCAACCGCGAGGCGCGCATCAACGTCAAACTGGTCTCCAAAGCAGGCGTGGGTATTATCGCCTCCGGCGTGGCGAAGGCACATGCCGACGCCATCCTCATCTCCGGCCATGACGGTGGTACCGGCGCTTCACCGCTGACCTCCATCCGCCATGCCGGCCTGCCCTGGGAACTGGGCCTGGCCGAATCGCATCAGACCCTGGTGAAAAACAGGCTGCGCGACCGCGTGGTGCTGCAGGCCGACGGGCAGATCCGCACCGGCCGCGACCTGGCCATCGCTACTCTGCTCGGCGCCGAGGAATGGGGCGTCGCTACTGCCGCCCTGGTGGTCGAAGGTTGTATCATGATGCGCAAATGCCATATGAATACCTGCCCCGTGGGCATCGCCACCCAGGACCCGGAACTGCGCAAACGCTTTGCCGGCGACCCGGAGCACGTGATCAACTTCTTCCGGTTTCTGGCCGAAGACCTGCGTGAGATCATGGCCGAGCTCGGCTTCCGCACCGTCAATGAGATGGTGGGCAAGGTGGAAATGCTCAAGGTGAAACAAAAGGTAAAACACTGGAAATACAAGGGCCTCGACCTGCGCCCCATCCTCTACAAAGAACCGGCCGGTGAAGAGATCGGCCAGTACAAAATGGTGGAACAGGATCACGGCATCGCCGATGTGCTGGACCGCAAACTGATCGATGCGGCTCAACTGGCCCTGAAAGACAAGGCGCCCATCAGTACTACTTTTAATATCCGGAACACGGACCGGGCCGTGGGGGCCATGCTTTCCAACGAAGTTTCCAAGATCTATAAAGGCGAAGGCCTGCCCGATGGCACCATCCGCTTCCGCTTCCGTGGCTCAGCAGGCCAGAGCTTCGGTGCTTTCAGCGCTCCGGGTCTGGAATTTACGCTGGAAGGAGAGGCCAATGACTATTTCGGCAAGGGCCTGTCTGGCGCCCGCCTCATTGTAGTGCCCGACCGGGAAGCGAAATTCACACCCAGTGAGAACATCATCATCGGTAATGTGGCCTTCTACGGGGCTACTTCCGGAGAAGCCTACATCCGTGGCATGGCCGGCGAGCGCTTCGCCGTCCGCAACTCCGGCGTCAAAACGGTAGTGGAAGGCATCGGCGACCACGGCTGTGAATACATGACCGGCGGCCTGGTGATCATCCTTGGCGAAACCGGAAAGAACTTCGCAGCGGGTATGAGCGG
>CAYVVK010000795.1:0-3093 GCA_964454855.1 uncultured Phaeodactylibacter sp.
CGGCCAGGCTGTAGGTGATGCCGCCGTGGGCGATGCCGAAGCCGTTGAGCATCTCCTTCCTTACCGTCATGCGCAGGGTGCAGCTGCCGGGGCCGGTTTCCAGGCGTTCGATGCCGAGCCATTGGCTGAAGTGGTCATTTTCGTACATTTCACCGACGATGCGCGCCGCTTGATCTTCCTTAGACATGATATCTGTATTTTTCTCATTTACAAAGCAATATAGGCCTTCGGCCTTTCCCGGGCGGGGGAAAAGCCGTTTTTTCTTCCCCATAATAGCGTAATAATCCCTATCTTGGGGAAGAAATTATATTTGGAGGAATTCAGGCAGCGTATTCCCCTGGACGAGGGTCTTCTATACAGAGGCAGAGCTAAATAGCACCGTGCGCGCCTGAGAAGTGCAAATATCCGTGTTGGTTTGCGAAGGGGAGGCATGATGGTGCAAGCTACACGGAGCAACTACATTCCTGTGACGGAAAAGGAACTGATAAAAGGCTGTCTCCGTGAAGACCGGCAATACCAGCAGGAATTGTTCCAGCGGTATGCGGGTAAGATGTTGGCCATTTGTCAGCGTTACACCCGTCATCAGATGGAAGCCGAAGATATCCTCCAGGATGCTTTTATCAAAATATTCGACAATCTCGGAAAATTTGAATTCAAAGGCTCCCTTGAAGGATGGGTCCGCCGAATCGTAATAAACACGGCCCTCAAAAACTACAGTAAGAAGAGTTTCCAGCAGGAACAGATTGGCATAGACAACCAGCCGGACTTACCCCTTGAGCCCAGCATTTACAAGCACCTGGAGGAAGAAGAATTGCTCCAGCTGATCGCCAAGCTTCCCGATGGCTACCGCCTGGTTTTCAACCTTTACGCCATTGAAGGCTACAGCCACAAGGAAATTGCAGACATTCTCGACATTCAGGAGAGCACTTCGCGCTCACAACTGGTAAAGGCCAGAAAGATGTTACAGGGAATGATTATTGACTTGCAAAAGATCGCAGTATGAACAGACACCACCCCCTGGATGATGCGTTCCGGCAGAAGTTGAGGGACTATTCCGCCGAAACGCCTACTCATCTCTGGGAAAAAATTGAACAACACAGGGATTGGAAACACCGGTTTTTGAATAAGGCCCGGCAACACAAACCGCTGGCCGGCCTCTTCGCCGCCGTCCTGCTGACAGGGCTTTGCTGGATGGTGAGTATCTCTCAGCAACCGGCGCTCGGCAATTTTCCCATTCCCATCACCGGTGGCGCTACAGCCTCCCTCCATAGCCCTGAACCAGCTGCCATAGCTCCGGCCAAGCCGGCGCAAACGCCCTCTGAAACAGCCACCGATCCCCGGCCGATGCCATCTTCCGCCACTGCCGATACCCCCCACCCTGGCCCTCAGGCCAAGGCGACAGTAGCGAAAGATGCGGCCCGGGAAACGGTACAGCCGGAAGAAGGGCAGCGCCTGGTTGAAAAGGCGGCTGTACAGGAGGTGATGGCCTCCGATGCCCAATCCCCTGCCCTGCGGCCGGAACGCGAAGAAATGCCTCCGCTTATCCCGGCAGCCTGGGAAAAGCAACAAACCGAAGGGCTGGGTTCATTTCTGGACGGCCTGTTCACCCAGGAACCAAAATGCGCACAGTTCGGAAACCATTCCTGGGCTTTCTACATCGATGCCCTGGCCTCTCCCGACCTGGCTTTCCGCCAGTTGCAGGCCAGAAACCCCGACTACGAAGACTATACCGCCAGCCGCCGGGAAACGGAATCCAACATGTATTCCTTCAGCGGTTCCCTGCGCCTGTCTATGGTGTCGGCCGGCGGCCTGGCCTTTCGCACCGGCATCAACTACTCCCAGATCAACGAGAAATTCAGCTATGTCAACGGTAGCGAGGAGATCATCACCACCCGCGTCAATCGCGATGACGAGGGCAATGTCATCGGTATTGATACCATCGTCGAGATCGGCACCCGCCGCAAGATCACGCAGAACCAGTACCGCATGCTCGATATTCCTTTTATCCTGGGGTATGAGATGCAGCACGACCGGCTTACCGTCTCCTTCAATGGCGGCGCCTACCTCAATCTGCTTTTCCGACAGGAAGGAGATTTCCTTTCCCCGAATGACATGAAGCCGGTGCGCTTCGATTCCGGAGACCCGGATGCCTACCCGGCCTTCAAACAACAAGTAGGGCTGGGGTGGTACGGCAGCCTCGGCTTTGCCTATCAAACCAATTCCAACCTGCAGATCGTGATCGAGCCGCATTTCAAGCTCTTCCCGAAATCCGTTACCCGCGAACAGTATGGCGTGCAGCAGAGCTACATGAGCACGGGCCTGTTCATCGGCCTTCGCCAGCAGTTGTAAAAAACCCAACCCCTTTCTGTGCAGCTAAAGAAAATACAACATTACCTTCAGCAGTATCAGCAATACCTGAAGAGCCGCAGCTCTACCGAACAGCGCCTGTTCATCTGGGAGTCGCAGCGCATCTTCCAGGAACGCTGGGATCCTGGCGCGGAAGACTGGGCCGCCATGTACGACAGTGCCCTGCAAAACTCCCGGACCAAACGCCTGTGGAAACGGGAAGCCTACGAGCCCAAGCGCATGATGATGGAACTGATCCGCATGCAGCCCGATTTCGTGCGCCATATGTTCTTCGACCTCTTCAACGAAGAAAAAGCCCTGGAAGGCCGGGTGAGCCGCTTCGTCTACTACTGTGATATGCTGATGGAGGAATACCAGGAGAAAAATCCTGCTTCCCTGGAGCAAAACCACTTCCATGACGACAACTATCACATGGTTTTCCTCTACCTGGCCTTTCGCTATCCGGAAAAATACACCCTCTACGATGCCGCCGCCTTTCGCAGCCTGCTGGAAAAACTGGGCGCTGTAGACGTACCCGCGGCCAATGACCCGGAACGTTTCGCCAAGGCCATGAGCACGCTCTACAAATTCATGCAGAAGGAAGAAGGGCTGCTGGAACTGCACCGCAAACGCCTGCAGGAGAACACACACTACATGGGAGAGAGCCTGCTGGTGGTGTACGATTTCTACCAGTATTGTACGGACTCAAGGCCTGGCGTGAAGGAGTTTGTGCCGGATCGGGTGGGG
>CAYVVK010000796.1:0-3093 GCA_964454855.1 uncultured Phaeodactylibacter sp.
AACTGGGTGGGCCAGGAAGCTACCACGGAGGATCTCTACAACATCCCCGCCGGCAGTTACCGTTTGCTGGTGCAGGATGCGAACTCCTGCCCGCTCGATACCACTTTCCAGCTTACCCAGCCGCCGCAGCTCGATGCCGCCATCGAAGTGTCGGCTGACGGCCTGTGCGAAGGAGGCGCCGTTGAGGAGCTGCTGCCGAATGTCCGGGGAGGGATTAAACCCTACTCCTTCCTGTGGAACAATGGCTCGCGGGATAGTATTCTGCAGGAGCCCGAACCCGCGGACTACACTCTCATCGTAACCGACCACAACGGCTGTATGGATACCTCTGAGTCTGTTAAGGTGAAGGAGTTCATCCAACCGTTCCGCCTCGACACCTTCTACCTGAACGCCCCAAGCTGCAGTGGTGAGTCCGATGGATGCATGACAGCTGCCGTTTCCGGCGGGTCTTTGAACTACCGTTATCACTTCAGCAACGGCTACATCATCAATACCTCTCAGAGCATCGTCAGCCGCTGCGGGCTGGCCACCGGCAACTACCGGGTGACGGTTACCGACCTGAGTTCCGGATGCAGCGCCATGTCTCCCAATTTATCGATCTCTGAGCCGCCGCCTTTGTTCTTCCGGCGTGACAGCATCAGTTCCGTCGACTGCGCCGGAGGCAGCGATGGCGGCGTCTTCACCACAGCCTCAGGGGGAACCCCTCCTTATATCTATTCCTGGTTTGATAGTGAAGAGGAACTCATCAGCAATGCTGCCGACCTCACCGGCGTGCCCGCCGGCAGATACACCGGGTATCTGACCGACCAAAACGGTTGTACAGCTTCAGTGATCGGTACGGTCTTATCCCTCAACAGCTCGATCCGGGACACCCTGGTGAGGATAGAACATGTTGCCTGTAAGGGAGGCTCTACCGGATCCGTTCAGCCGCAGATCCTGGGCGGCACTCCTCCCCTCTCCTATGAGTGGAATACCGGCGCTACCGGCCTTCAGCTCAACCACGTGCCGGCGGGTACTTACAGCCTTACCGTTACGGACGCCCGGGGATGCCAGGCAGCCTTCAGCGGCTATGTAGTGAACGAACCGGAGAGCGCCCTGCAGGCCCAGTTGCTGTCCAATTCCGTATCCTGCCACGGAGAGGCCGATGGCCGCATTGAAGCGGCTGTCAGCGGGGGCGTCCCTCCCTATGTTTACGAATGGCGCCGCAATGCGGAGCCGATCCTCACTGCCGACTCCAACCTGCTCACCGGCCTGGGGCCGGGGGTGTACACGCTGGAGTTGCGTGATGCCAACAACTGCCTGAGGTCTTATCAGGTGGAACTGACGGAACCGGAGGCGCTGGCCGTGGCCATAAGCCTCTCTCCTCCCCTGCCTCCCGAGCCGGGGCTGGCCGTAGCGGCACCTTCCGGCGGCAGCCCGCCCTACGATTACCTTTGGAATACCGGAGAGCGGCAAGACACCATTGCGGTACAGCAGGGCCAGTACAGCCTTACCGTTACGGATGACAATGGCTGCACCGCCACTGCCAATATCAATGTGGTGAGCACTTACGAGACGGAGCTGGTGGAGAGCGCCCGGCTTTTCCCCAATCCTACGTCCGGACAGGTTCGGCTGGAGCTGCAGTTGAAAAAGCCTGCCGCTCTGCAGTTGGAACTGCGCGATGCCCTGGGCCGGCCAGTTCTTCTCCGTTCTATAACCCGTACTGTCAGCGAAAGTATTTTACTGGAGTTGGAGCGCCTGCCGGCCGGCGCTTACTGGCTCATTTTGATGGAGAATAGAAAGGTGGTATATGGCGCGCAGTTGATAAAGCAGTGAGAAGCCGGCCTGGAATTTCCGCCTGACCTTATCCAGTACTCATCCGAAGAGGAATGCGCCAATAACAAGGCCTGTTCTTTCTGCATATTTCGGAACAACCCTTATGATTTGAGTAAAAATTTTGAATTTGGTGTATTTTCGCCTCTTGTAATTTTTTACTGCGGCTTCAGGTGCAAGCCGGGGCTCAATTCCACGAAACATATATTTATTAATGATCGGTATAGTAGCAGATGTAGCCATAATTTTAATCAGCATTGTTGTCATCGCTCAGGGAGCAGCCTGGATGGTGGATACTTCCGTCAGGATCGCCAGGAAGTTAGGCGTGTCGGAACTGGTAATTGGCCTGACTATTGTAGCGGCCGGCACCTCGGCGCCGGAATTTGCCGTAACTTTTTTAGCTGCCATTCGGGACATGGGGGATATTTCTGTAGGGAATATCGTGGGGTCTAACATCTTTAACCTGGGTTTTATTCTGGGCGGCACTGCCATTATCAGAAGCCTGGCCACCAACAGCAAGGTGGTGGCCCGGGATGGAGGCTTTTTACTGGTGGGAACAATCTTGCTAACGGGAATGCTGTGGGATTTGTCGCTCGGTTTTGTGGAGGGAAGCATTTTGCTGGCCATGTTATTTGCCTATTTGGGGTATTTATTCTGGAACAAAGAGCAGGTAGAATTCGAAGCAGAGGAAGAAGAGAGTTACAACTGGTACGATCCCTTTATTTTATTGCTGGGCCTGGCCATGGTGGTCGGCGGTTCTCATTTTCTGGTTATCTCGGCCTCTGACCTGGCGGAACTGGCGGGCATTTCTCAATGGGTAATTGGAGCGACCGTTGTGGCAGCAGGCACTTCCGCTCCGGAACTGGCGACCTCCATCGTCGCTGCATTGAGAGGGAACCATGGAATATCCGTGGGGAATCTCCTGGGAAGCGATATTTTTAATATGTATGGCGTATTAGCTGTGACAGCTATGATCAAAGAGTTGCCGGTTGACCCGGAAGCACATTCCAATATGCTGGCGCTCGTATTTATGGTTGTTGTGGTCCTGGTCTTTATGCGTACCGGCTGGCGCCTCTCCCGGTGGGAGGGGGTTGTTCTGGTGCTGATTGGGCTGGGGCGGTGGTTGTATAGTTTTTTATAAACTCACCCTTGGCTACAGCCCGAACAATGTGGATCACCGGCTTGGTTAAATTCCGCAGTGCAGAACGTGATAAGGCTATCTCCGCCCTTAAGCGACGCGCGATCAATAACTGTCGGCTTTCTAGGAGTGCTTTTTCCTTT
>CAYVVK010000797.1:0-3091 GCA_964454855.1 uncultured Phaeodactylibacter sp.
GCGATTTCTGCCATCGGCTCCGCCCTGGCGCCCAATTTTGTGCTGCTGGTCATCGCCCGAATGATCGGAGGATTTGGCGTTGGCGCTTCCCTCATCATCGCGCCCATGTATATCGCGGAGATCTCTCCGCCCAAAATGCGGGGGCAGATGGTGTCCTTCAACCAGCTAAACATCGTCATTGGTATTTCGGTGGCCTTTTTTACCAATTACCTCATTCTGCAGCTGGGCAAGTCGGATGCGGCCTGGGCGCAGAGCCTGAAGTTCGACGCCTACAACTGGCGCTGGATGCTCGGCCTGGAAACCCTGCCGGCCGTTCTGTATTTCTTTGCGCTCTTCTTCGTGCCCCGCAGCCCCCGTTGGCTCATCATGAAAGGAGGGTTTGACGAAGCCCTGGAAACCATGAAAAAGGCCAGTGGCGTGGAAGCAGCCACCCAGCAGATGGACGAGATCAAAAAGAGTATCCAGGCGGAGTCCAAGAAGAAAAAAGTACCGGTCACCGAATTGTTTAAACCGGCGCTTAGGCTGGTGCTGACCATTGGTATTGTAGTAGCTATTCTGCAACAGATCACCGGTATCAACTCTGTATTTTTCTACGCCCCGATGATCTTTGAACAGTCTGGCATCGGCACCGATGCCTCTTTTTCTCAGGCCATCCTGGTGGGCCTGATCAATCTGGCCTTCACCGTTCTGGCCATCGCCTTTATCGATAGGCTCGGCCGGAAGCCTCTGTTAATAGGCGGAGTAGCAGGTATTGCGCTCAGTATGTTCCTGCTTTCCTACGGTTTTAATCAGGCGACTTATACCCTCACCGAAGAATCGATAAGCACGCTGCCGGAAGAGGTCGGGCGAGCGACCATCAGTCCGATGCTGGGACAGACATATACCAGCGATGTCGAATTCAAAGCGGCCATTCTGGAAAACCTGGGGGAAGACGTTTCCAAAAGCTACGAGTCTAACCTGATCACCAGCGCCATCAGCATGAATCCCGTGGTCATCCTGATCGGTATACTTGGTTTTGTGGCCTCCTTTGCCATTTCCATAGGCCCGGTGATGTGGGTATTATTCTCAGAGTTGTTTCCCAACCGCATCCGGGGGGTCGCCATATCATTTGTCGGCTTTATCAACTCAGCCGTCAGTTTTATCGTACAGCTGGTATTCCCCTGGGAACTGGCCACGCTGGGAAGCTCGATGACTTTCCTGATCTACGGCCTTTTTGCGGCCCTGGGGTTGATATTCATCATTTCGGTAGTACCGGAAACCAAGGGCAAGTCGCTGGAAGAATTGGAAAAGATACTGGTGAAAGATTAATGGATCGAGAAGACGCAGTTAAGGTTACGCCCAACCTGTCAGGCCTGGCAACAGGCCATGCTGTAATTGGGCAGGTTGGGCTGCCTTTTTCAAAAATATTAGCGATATGAAAAAGAAAAGATACTTCCACCTTGCCATATGGGCGATCCTGTTTCTCGCCGCCTGTACTTCAGGTAATGAGGGCGAGGTTCCCGGTAAAGAAGAAAGCGAATCCGCAGAAACCACCATACAAGTCGAAGTGGAAAGCTTCGTAGATTCCAGCGGCTCTTTCGAAGCCGGCGAGGCCGTTACCAGCCGCGAAGCCGGCTGGCTGGCCTACGGTATGGGCGGAGCGATCGACCCTCAACTGGAATCCGCCCGTTTCGTGCTCGATTACGTTCGGGTATACGCCCTGCAGTAAGGCCTGTATAAACAAAACCAAACAAAAATGAAACAAACCATAATTCTCATCCTTCTGATCTCAGGGCTGCTTTCCTGCACCACCAAAAACCGCATCCCTACTTCAAAGAATACCGGGCCGGTAAAGGCCGAGATCAGGCAGGAAAACGATAAATACCAACTCTACGTAGACGGAAACCCCTTCTGGATCAAGGGCGCCGGCCTGGAGTTCGGCAATATGGAAAAACTGGCGGAACACGGCGGCAATTCCTTTCGCACCTGGCGCACCGACAACGGCCGGCAAAGCGGAAAAGAGGTGCTCGACAAGGCGCAGTCGCTGGGCCTGTACGTCACCATGGGCATCGAGGTGGGCCGCGAACGCCATGGCTTCGACTACGATGACGAGGCCGCCGTGGCCAAACAATTTGAGCGCATCAAGAAAGAGATCCTGATGTATAAGGATCACCCGGCGCTCATCATCTGGGCCATCGGCAATGAGCTCAACCTGAACGCCAGCAACCACAAAGTGTGGAACGCCGTCAACCAGATCTCGGAATACATCCATGAAGTGGACCCCAACCACCTGGCCACCACTACCCTGGCCGGCATTAACAAAGGACTGGTGGACGAGATCAAAGAAAGGGCGCCGGACCTCGACCTGCTGAGCATTCAGATGTACGCCGACCTGCCCAACCTGCCCCGCTACATCAAAGAAGTGGGATGGGAAAAACCCTATATGGTCACGGAATGGGGAGCCACCGGCCATTGGGAAGTCGGCAAAACCGAATGGGGAGCCCCCATTGAGAATAACAGCAGCGTTAAGGCCGATTTTTACCTGAAACGATACCAGCAGGCCATAGCTCCCTATAAGGATCAATGCCTTGGCTCCTACGTTTTTCTCTGGGGCCAAAAGCAGGAGCGCACTCCCACCTGGTACGGCGTATTCCTGGAAGACGGCCAGGAAACCGAATCCGTGGACGTCATGCACTACATCTGGAAAGGAGAATGGCCGGAGAACCGCTCCCCCCAGCTGGAGTACTTCCTGCTGGACGGGCAAACCGCCCATGAAAACGTTTATCTGGAACCCGGCCAAAACTGCACTGCTACCGTATCTTCTTCCGACCCGGACGGGGACAAGCTGTCCTACCGCTGGGAAGTGATGCCGGAAAGCACCGACCTGGGCGAGGGCGGCGACCGCGAATCCAAACCGGAAGTAATAGACGGCCTGTTCAAAGGGCAGCCCGAAGCTGAAGCACGGTTCACCGCGCCTGATAAACCAGGCCCTTACCGCATATTCGTTTATGTTTTAGACGGGCAGGGGAACGCCGCGCACGCCAACATCCCATTTTTTGTTAAGGACTAAACCTTAAGCCATGGCTTCGAGCATTAATAGCGTATTACTAAG
>CAYVVK010000798.1:0-3083 GCA_964454855.1 uncultured Phaeodactylibacter sp.
CCACCGATTCGGCGGCGTTCTCATCGGGCATCTCGCGGATGCGCTCCGAAGAGACGACGTTGACGATGGTGTTGGACCGCACCTGCTTGTTGATGGCTGCCGACTGGCCTTCTCTCAGCGCTGTCACGATGACCATATCTCCCTGGTAAGCCACCGGGTTGAGGGTAAAGTCCTGCTGCAGCGACTGGCCGTCTTCTACAGTGGCCTGAATACTGTCGGCATCGTAGCCGATGTAAGAGGCCACCAGCAGGTGGGTGCCGGCGGGAATGCCGGAAAGACGGTATTCGCCATCCATGTCCGTCACGGTACCCAGCGAGGTGCCATCGATGATGACGGTAGCAGAGATCAGCGGGTCGCCGGTCGTCCCATCGGTAATGCGGCCGTATACAGTGGCTACCGTCCGGCGGTTTTCCTTTTCGTAAGCCAGGGCCTGTTGCCTCATCTGCAAGGTTGCCCCGGCCACGCCTTTCAGTTGTTGAGAGGGGTTGCTATTCTTGCGCTGCAGGCTGATGGTGCCCTGCCGTTCCAGCTGTTGGATCTTCTTAAAATACTTCCGCAATTTCCGGGAGGTGCGGCTGGCTTCCTTCGACTTTTCATAGATGACGTAATACTTTTCACCGAAGGACTCATACATGAAACTGGTAGGCGCCAGCAGGCGCCTGATAGCCGATTCCAGGCTCTCGCCGACACGGAACTCAAAATCCACATTCACTGCTTTGAGAGATTCCGAGTCGTAGGAAAAGAGCACCTGGTATTTTTCCCCCAATAGCTCGAGGACCTCCGTAAGCGGTTTGTTGAGGGCTCTATCATGGGCCGAAGCCTCCACTGGCAGGCACAGGCTACTCAGTAAAAAGCAAGCTAATGAATACAAGTAAAGGTGATTCAGTTTCATAAATTATTCTTGTGTGCCTGGAACGAAGCCTTTATCCGGTAAAAAGGAAACGTTCCGGTAAGGTTATTGAATAATCAAATGTCCATCGGCGATGTCGATATCTACTTCCAATGTTCTTTCCAGTATAGGCTCCGCCACCTCGATCCGGTCCATAGGAATGGCGATAGTCTTATGTTGTTTCAGCAAAACTTCATTTTCCACAACGGCCTCCAGGCCATAGATCTCTTCGATTTTCTCCAGTATCTCGGCCACCGTCTTATCCTTCATGATCAGGGAGCCGTCTTTCCAGGAGGTATGCAGCTCTGCCGGCGCCGTGCGATATTCGGTAATGGCCTTTTTCTTGGCAGAGTATACCACCAGTTCGCCGGGCTTCATTTCTTTTTCTTCTTTCTCCAACTCCAGAGCGACCTTGCCTTCTTCCAGGAAAACCTCTGTTTCCCTGCCCCGGCTGTGCACATTGAAGGCCGTGCCTAGTACCTTGACGGCCAGTTCGTCGGTAAGGACGAAAAAACGAGCCCCCTGCGGGTCTTTGGTTACCCGGAAAAAGGCCTCTCCCTGAAGCCATACCCGGCGGTCCTCGCCCGGCTCCCACACCTTAGCCAGGCGGAGTTCGGAATTGGAATTGAGTTCCACTACAGTGCCATCCGGCAGCTCTATGGTTTCCCACTCTCCGTAGCCGGTGGCGTACACCTGCATCTGGCCGGGTGAGAATAAGAACAGCCAGGCCGCCAACCCCAGTACTAAGGCTACAGTAGCGGCTATGGAAACGCGGCGGATCAGGCGGCGCTGTAGAGCCTTTCTCTTTCGCCGGGCCTTGGCGTGTTCCATTCTGGCGATAAGCGCTCTGCGGAAGGCTTCGTCCGGGGTATTGGCTTGCCGTTCGGATGCCTGGAAGTAATGGGCCATTTGCTGCAGCAGCAAACGGGCTTCTTTGATATTTTCTTTCTGCTCCGGGAAGTGCTGCTGCACCACTTTCCACTCTTGTTCCATTCGGCCTGTCGGGTGGTACACCCAAGCCCTGAAGTGTTCGTCCTCCAGAAAGTCCTGGACCTTGTAAGTGCGGTATTTTTCTATGTTCATTTGCAAAATTTATTCGCGGTGTACGGTTATTGATAGAGAAGATAATTCTTTCGTAACCCTGTGTTCCGAAAAAACTTATGGAAAGGGGTGAAAGGAGGTTGAGGTTAAGGCTGAGAGGTAATACCCCCAACCTACACGGCGAGGAAATACCAGAGGAACCAAATAACGAGGATCAGGCGCCCGGCCTGCTTGAGTTGCTTTTTGAGTTTTTTAATGGCGCGGTAAGCGTAGTTGCGGGCCACCTGTTCACCGACCGAAAGGATACAGCCGATCTCCTTGTAGCTCAGGCCTTCATAGTAACGCCAGTAGAGCGTTTCCCAAAGGTAGGGAGGGAGCTGCTGTAGCTCTTCGTACAACAGGGAACGGCTGGAAGACTCCATTTCTTCGTGGATAAAGTTTTCTTCCGGGGAGAGGAAGTGGCCTTCTTCCTGGGGTGCGGTGCGTCGGAAAAAGCGGTCTCGAACAGACTCCTTCTTTCGGGAATTGCTCTGCAGCAGGCGCAGGTTGCGGTATACGGATCGAAAAAGGTAGGCCTCCGGTTTGCTGATCTCGCCGGCCTTGAAGTAATTTTCCGCCAGCCAGATAAACAACTCCTGCACGATGCCGTGTACTTCCTCTTCCCAGCCAGGGCCGGCAAGCTGTATGCCGTAATCCTTCAGGCGGGTGTAGTACCGGCGATAGATCAGGCCCAGCGCCCGGGTATCCCCTTCGGCGAGTTGGGAGAACAGTTCCTCAGTAGACAGCCTGTTGGATGAGTTCGACATGTTATTTCGTTTGCTATAGCCTCTAATGATAAAAAAAGCTAAAAAAACGACCTCCTGCCAATAATTGTTTTAGAAAATTACGACTTAAAACCATTTAATCCAAGACATTTTTGGAAAACATACCCCCGGAAAGCCAACATCCAAGCAACCCGCCGGGTGTAAGCCTGTCTCTAACGAAAAGCCCCCTGTTTACCGAAGTACCTTTCTTCCTGCCGAAGGAGGGCTCACAGGAAGGCCCCGAAACGCTTTCAAAACCCGACTGTTGTGCTTAAATATCTTACACTCCCTCTATTTCTTTGCCTGATCACATCAACCGTCTTTGCACAAGAGACCGCGCCAGCCGAAAA
>CAYVVK010000799.1:0-3078 GCA_964454855.1 uncultured Phaeodactylibacter sp.
CACAAAAATAAGGCTCCCCGACTTTTCACAAATCTTGGGTTGTCAGACTATAAATGTTTCTGGTATCAACTGGGTAATCGTAGGTGGGGAAAGTGGTCACCGTCCACGCCCTATGAAAAAAAACTGGGTAGAAGATATTCGTATTAAATGCGAAAGGGAAAATGTGCCTTTCTTCTTCAAACAATGGGGAGGCAAGAACAAAAAAAAGGAAGGAAGAATTTTAAATGGACGCACTTATGATGAAATGCCAATCCAAACAGAAGTCTAAACTTCTATGCCCACAACCTCCGCCTCAACCAGCCCCTCCTCATTGATCCGCCCAAGCTGCACCGGCGCCAGCGTATTCAGCCGTTCCTCCTGCAGCGGCAGCTCCACGCGGATGTAATTATCGGTGAAGCCCGACATTTTGCCTTTGGCCTTGCTCTGCTCGAACAGCACCAGCCGTTCCTGGCCGAGGAACTGCTCGTAGAAATGGCGGCGCTTCTTTTCGCTGAGTATGGTGAGCATCTTATTGCGGCGGCGGCGCTCCTCCATGTCTACGGCGCCTTCCATCTCGAAGGCGGGCGTGTTTGGGCGCTCGGAGTAGGTAAAGACGTGCAGGTAGCTGATGTCCAGCTCGTTGAGAAAGCGGTAGGTTTCCAGGAAATCCGCCTTCGTCTCGCCGGGGAAGCCCACGATCACGTCCACGCCAATGCAGCAGTGGGGGATGAGCTCACTGATCTTTTCCACCCGCTGCTGGTACAGCTCGCGCTTGTAGCGGCGGCGCATCTGCCGCAGCTGCTTGTCGTTGCCCGACTGCAGCGGCATGTGAAAGTGCGGGACAAAGCGCTCCGACTGCGCCACAAAGCTGATGATCTCGTCGGTGCAGAGGTTGGGCTCGATGGAGGAAATGCGGAAGCGGTCAATGCCTTCCACCTGGTCGAGCTCGCGGATCAGGTCGATAAACATCGCTTCTTTCTTCGGGCGGGTGCCTTCGATGACTTCCGTGCCCTTGCCGAAATCGCCGATATTCACACCGGTCAGCACGATCTCCTTCACCCCCATCTCGGCGATCCTGCGTGCATTGGCCACTACATTGTCCACCGTATCGCTGCGGCTGCGGCCCCGCGCCAGGGGGATGGTGCAAAAGGTGCATTTGTAGTCGCAGCCGTCCTGTACTTTGAGGAAAGAGCGGGTGCGGTCGCCAAAAGAAAAGGCATTGATGAAATCTTTCGCTTCGGTAACTTCACCGGCGCGCACCATGCCTTTGCCCGGCGCCTTGCTAATCTCCTCCACATAGTCGAGGATGCGGAATTTCTCGGCGGCGCCCAGCACCAGGTCCACCCCCTCGATCTCGGCGATCTCCTCGGGCTTGAGCTGCGCATAGCAGCCCACCACCACCACCTTGGCATCCGGCGAATACTTCAGCGCCCGCCGGACGACCTGCCGGCACTTGCGGTCGGCAAAGTCCGTCACCGAACAGGTGTTGATCACGTAGATGTCGGCGCCATTCCGAAACGAAACTTCCGTATAGCCGGCCTCCTCAAAGAGGCGCCCGATGGAAGAGGTCTCGGAATAGTTGAGCTTACAACCCAGGGTATAAAATGCAACGCTGCGTGGTGTGGCCATGCTTATGTTTTTCCTTTTTACGCTTTTGCTAACCACTTGAAGGACAAAAGGGTTGCAAAGGTAGGGATTTTTAGGCTACAACTCCTCCTCCTTAAAATAATTGATGATATTCCCGCTAAGCAGCACCTCCTTCTGCCGGCCGCTCAGGGAGTGCTTGACGGGGATCTCCACATCCTTGGTCACATTGCGGACGGAGATGCCATCTTTCCCCTTGATGCCTTCCCGGATGTTTTTGATTTCCAGCTCATCGCCCTGTTCGATCTTGTTGAGGTCTTCTTCATTGACGAACTCCAGGGGCAGGATGCCGAAGTTGACCAGGTTCTGCCAGCCGATGCGGGCGTAGCTCTTGGCGATCACCGCCAGTTGGCCGAGGTACTTAGGCGCCAGGGCGGCGTGCTCTCGGCTGGAGCCCTGCGCGTAATTGTGGCCGGCTACCACAATGTGGCCGGGATATTCCTCTTTGGCTTTCATGGCGCGGTCGTAGAAAGAATCGTCGATGATGGAGAAGGAGTATTTGCTGATCTCCGGAATGTTGGAGCGCAGCGGCAGCACTTCCGCGCCGGCGCGCAGGATCTCGTCGGTAGAAACGTTGTCTTCCATTTTGAGGAGCACGGGCACCTTATATTCGTCCGGGTAGGGGTCGAATTCCGGGAGAGTCTCGATGTTGGGGCCTTTGACAAGCTCCACATCTTCTCCATTTTCCGCGGGTGGGACCAGCATTTTTTCGTTGATGATCTCCTTGTCGGGATACTGATAGTGGGGGTACTTCATGTTGTACAGTTCCTCCAGCTCGCGCGGGTCGGTGATCTTGCCGGTCAGGGCGGCGGCAGCGGCGGTCTCCGGGCTGCAGAGGTACACCTGGTCATCCAGGGTGCCCGAGCGGCCGGGGAAGTTGCGCGGGAAAGTACGCAGGCTGATCTTTCCGCTGGCGGGCGCCTGGCCCATGCCGATGCAGCCCATGCAGCCCGACTGGTGGAAGCGGGCGCCGGCGTGCAGCAGGTTGAAAAAGCCGTCGGTCTGGGAGAGGTTCTCGATGAGCTGGCGCGAGGTGGGGTTGACGTCGAAAGAGACCTCTTCCGCCGCCATCTTCCCCTTGACGATCTGGGACACCACCCAAAAATCGCGAATGCCGGGATTAGCGGAAGAACCGATCACCACCTGGTGGACAGGCTTGCCTGCCACTTCACTAACGGGAACGACATTGCCCGGGCTGCTGGGCTTGGCGATCAGCGGCACCAGCTCCGACAGGTCGATGGTCTCATTGGCGTCGTAAGTAGCGCCTTCGTCGGCCTTGATCTCCTGCCAGTCCTCTTCTCTTTCCTGGGAGCGCAGGAAGCGCTTCACTTCTCCGTCGGAGGGGAAGACCGTGGTGGTGGCGCCCAGTTCCGTACCCATATTGGCAATGACGTGGCGGTCCATGGCGCTGAGCTCTTCCAGGCCTTCGCCGTAGTATTCCAGGATGTAGCCCAC
>CAYVVK010000800.1:0-3066 GCA_964454855.1 uncultured Phaeodactylibacter sp.
CCGCCCCGTTGGCCAGGGTGTCCACCGCACCGGTCCAGGCGCCGCCGCCCCCGCCTTCACCCCCGCAGGCGGGAAGGACGAGAGAAAGAAGGAGGGCGGGAAGGGTCGCTCCATTTGGCCAATTGCGCCTTATCCGTCTCGGAGAGGAAGGGAAGCCCCCTGGCCGTTTCTTTAAGTGAGGCAACCTGGGAAGGGCTCAGCACGCGGTCGGCCCAGGCTACATAGAGAAGAGGAATAAGGCTCTGGACTACGGGAGAATAACTGAAGTTAATGCTAGGCGTTTGGCTCATCTGGATCTTGTTTTAACGAGATATCATGACAACACAAATTTGCAGAGCAATGTTTTTCCATACCTTATCAGCCGCTTTGCGGCGGACAAAAGAATAGCCGTCTCGTTGAGGGCAAGACGGCTATCGGTACAATCATGAGAAAACCACTTGTGGAGAAGGTATCTGCTGCGTGCTATGGCTGATACTGGCCAGGCAAGGCAGCAGATACCTTTGGGAGGCCGAAAACTTTCTGCGCCAGCTGGCCTCAGAAGCTGTTTATGCTGGCATGTGGGTTTGTTAAGCGGCGCTTTACGCTCTGCCTGTAGCCTTTCGCTTTCCTATAGTTCATCCAGTTCGTAGAGCCGGAATTTTTCGATGATGCGGATCAGCGCCTCGCTATAGGGCTGGCCGGCGCCGTATGCCTGTTGCAAGCCGTCGGCCCACTGTTTGTAGTTGGTATCGGCGCCGAAAAGCCCGGGGTATTCATTGCGCAGGAGCAGGCTGTGGGCCCGCCAGTTTTCCCAGGCGCTATTGAAGTGTTGGCCACTCAGGGGCCCGCCGAAGTGGTTGTTCGCTTCGCGTGCCGCAGGCAGTTCACCCGCCTGGCTCTCCAGCAGAGCCTGCGCCATCTTGACGCTGGCGGGAATGCCGAATTTTTCCATCTCCGCGGCGGCCACCTTTCGGAAGCGCTGTATATAGGCAGCAGCTCTTTGCTCGTTCAGCTGGCCGGCGGCCATGGCAGGCCGGGCACTTCCCCGTAGGGAAATGGGCTGGGCCATGCTCATCTGGCCGGCGCTCTGTGATTCCTCCGTCCAGCCTTGTAAGGGGGCTTTCATATTGATGGAAAACTGGATGTCTTTCTTGGTAATAATGAAAATGGCGATCAGGGCGAAGGCTATTTTGTACCAGGGCAGCCGAATGTCATCGAAGGTGCCGGCAGTAAGGCGGTGGAACTGATACTTGAGCGCCACCCACAGTTTCTTCAGGCCTGCCGCCAGATGGCGTAGTATGTCACTGAGGGTAATATCAGGGAAAACCGGCCTCCCCTGGCCGCGCTGCATGTGCTGCCGGCGCTCGTAGGGGTGGCGGGCATTTCCCTGGAATGGAGCTTTGTTGGACCGGTTTGCGCTCATAGCTTTCTGTTTTAGGAAACTTTTTGTATCTTTAAGGTGGAAATATGAATGATATTGTTGTCAATCACCTACGTCTTGCACAAATATAAAACAAAAAGTTTTTATAAAGCAAGGCTTTTTAAAACATTTTTATTTAAAAATGGGAAATTTTTCAGACAATATTGTAAATCAGCGCTTTAGAAAGGTATACCACGAGTTGGAGAAAAACAACCTCATCAAAGGCAAGTCCGATATCGCTAAGCAGCTGGGTACTTACAACCACGTCATCAACAGCATCCTTAAAGGCCAGCGCAACATCACGGTGGACCAGCTCACCAGTTTGTTTGAAACGTATGGGGTGAACGCCAATTACCTCTTCGGCATCGAAGAAGAGATGTTCCTCGGCGGCCAGATGCCGGATGGAGAAATACCGGTGCGCTCCATTGACGAACAGCAGCGGGGAGGGCGGGAGAACATCGTGCTCGTGCCCGAACGCGCCCTGGCCGGCTACGCCCTGGAACATCAGGACAGCGATTTCATCGATAACCTGCAGAAATTCTCTATTCCGGGAATGGACGGCGAACTCGTCGCCTTCGAGATCAACGGCGACAGCATGATGCCCACCATTACCAACGGCGACATCGTGGTCTGTGAGCCCACAGAGCGGGGAACTCCACTGCGGGATAACCACGTCTACGTCATCGTCACGGACGTGGTGGTGGCCAAACGCATACAGCAGCTGCGCGAAGGAAATGAGCCCACCCGCCTGCGCCTCATCTCAGACAACAGCGCCGTGTACAAGGCCTATGACGTGGAGCTGGAAGACATCCGGCAGATCCTGAAAGTCAAGTGCCGGCTGACCTCTCATGCCATCGCCTGAAGTGCGTTTTTGTAATCAGCTGACAATCAATTTTTTGTGATATAGTTAAATTTTGTTCTTCTTTGAAAAAATACCTTGTTTAGGGTATATGGCATATTTGAACTTAGCATATATTTGTGAAGTGAAAGCGGCGGATGGAATTCAGATGCGCCTTCACAACTGGCTGGTAGCCAGTTTGTTTTCACAATCAGTATCCCATGAACATAAAAAACTACACCGGCGCTTGTATTCCCGGTTCGCGCAACCGGGCAAGCCTGTCTTACAAAGCTCTCCCTCTTTTTCCGAAACGACATTAAGGTGCCCAAAGTAGCGAAAGCCTGGCCAGGCCTTCGCTTTTGGCTCTCAACAGTAAATTTTGCTATGGCATTCGGCCGATAGCGAGCTGACATCGCATGGGCCCGGCCTTCCCCTGCCGTAATCTTTACATTCGGTTTCCCACAGGCGGCTTCGCCTGGCTTTATACTCGGGTTGCGGATTATCCTTTTTTTAAGAGCCGTAAACTTGTCTTCAACCCGCTCGAATATTCCGGCGGGGGCGCAAGCCATTCTGCTCTGGGGATAATCCGGAACTTAAACCATCTTGACAAATTGTGATCTTATGAACAGAAAAAATTTTACTTTCGCTTTTCGGCCTGCCTTACTGCGCACCTTACTGCTGCTCCCGGCCTTCGGCTGGGCAGGCTTGCAGGCGGTTTCCGCCCAGTGTGAAAAACCCGGCAATGTGCAGGTGAGCTATGATTGCGACGGCGACGTCACCATCGCCTGGGATGATGCGGACGGCGCCCTGAGCTACACGATCGTGGTCG
>CAYVVK010000801.1:0-3065 GCA_964454855.1 uncultured Phaeodactylibacter sp.
GGTCCCATTGCGACTGAGGTTTGATGGTATTTTCGATGTAGCTGCTGTTGAAACCGGTATTGCAATTTCCGCCGTAGGGCGGTGCGCTCCAGCCGCGGCTGTTGCGGTTGATGCGGTTGATTCCGGGCTCCGCCAGAGGGTTGCCGCTGGGATCTACTGTAGCGGGGCAGAACTCCAGTTCGGTATCGGCGCCCGTAGGATCGTTGTTGTATCCGGAGCTCCCGAGGATGCGGCGGAAGTCGTTATTGAGCTGCTCGATCTGAGCATTGATATAGGTAGCACTGATGTTATCTCCTGAACCTAAGGGCTCGCCATCGTGGATGATGTGAAAGACCACGGGGATCGTCAGTACCACAGAGCGGCCGGCGGGCCTTTGCTCATAGGCTTTCACCCGGGGGGCCAGCCATTCTTCAAAGTCTTCCAGGGTGCCCAGTTGCGGGTGATCCTCCCGCAATTGCCGGTCGGCCTCCATGGTATGGCAGCGGTCCTGCTGCGCCTGAATAAAGAAAGGAAGTACAAGTAAAACAAAGAGGTAATGCGTTTTTGAGATCATCATAATCGGTTTTTGATGCAAAAAACAGTTTAGCAGCTCTGACCGCTCAGCGTACGGGAGCTTCTACTCCAAACTCGGTAAGGAGACAGTAGCAGAGCCAAATGAAACCGGCCTGAAAACAACTGACGGCCTGTTAGTACATCAGCCGTTTTCAAACCGGCATAAGTTATCAGTTGGAAAATACCGGGGCAGTGATCTGCGGCGGGGCTTGCCACAGAAACAGGATAGTTGCTATTGCCCCGGGCTGAGGATAAGTAGTTGCAGAGAGGCGTGCTTCAGAAAAGTAAGATCAGCAGTGAAGATTAAAAAATAAAGATCCAGCGCTGCCATTTCATTGAGTAGCACTTGCCTCAAAACAAAGCTACGTATATATTTTATTTTTTAAAATAAATGCGAGAAAAAATTGGAGGTTTATGGGTGCTCCCTTCACTTCTCTGCCCTGTAGAAGTGGCAGTGCCGCCGTTTGTGACAAAGCTGCCGATAGTCATGCAAATTTACCTTGCTGAAGTAAAGGCTTGCCTGCTAAGGGATCGCGCAATAATAAGTTACTCAGAATAGACGAAGTTATTTTGTGCGCTAACAAGGCAAAAAACGTAGGCATAGTGGAGCTACGGCGAGGCTTTTTAACGCCGTTAGCGTGCAAAAGAACGAGACTAAATGGGTAAGTTATTGTTGCGCAATCCCTAAAAGGTTTTTCCGCCGCCAAGCCGCGAAGTGCGCCAAGAACACACGGAAACTTAGCGTTCTTCGCGCCTTCGCGGTAAAACCAAACACCCCCTTCTTCCCCCATCCGCCCAGCTTCGTCCACCACCGGCCACTTCCCATCTATTTCTGCCCGCCATTGACAAAACATTCCCTATTTTTACACTCCACCAATTCTAAACCATTCGCCCTCATGAAACGTACTACACTACATCTGACGCTTGCAATCGCCTTTATGCTAATGACAAACATCACGGCTAAAACACAATTCATCTTTCCCAATACGGATGCCCAGCCCGTCACCGACACCCTGCACGGCTACCTGCTGACGGACAACTACCGCTGGCTGGAGGATAAGAAAGACCCCAAAGTACAAAAATGGACCCGGGCGCAACACGACGCTACGCTCAACTACATCAACGATAAGTATCCGGAGATTCCCGGCCTGCGGGATGAGATACAGGCCTATATAGACCGCGACATCATCAGCCCCATGCAGCTGGTAGCCGACCGGCAGTTCTTCACCGTCCGTAAAAAAGGAGATAAGCAATCTAAACTCTATACGAAGATCGACGGGGAAGACGTCCTCCTCTTCGACCCGGAAAAGCTGGACCCCAGCGGAAAATCCTCCATGACCGGCCGCGACTTTACGGAAAAGGCCGACAAGGTAGCCGTGGGCGTCCAGTCCAAAGGTGATGAGATCAGCACCTACTACATCATAGACACCAAGACCGGCGAGATCCTGGGCGACCCCATCGAGGGCCTGCGGGGCTTCTCCTGGACCAAAGACGAAGAGCACGCCTACATCTGGGTGCGCACCCAGGAAATGATCGACAACCAGCAGCCCTATGAGATCCGCCTGCACACCATCGGCAAGCTGCGCACGGATGATGTCACGCTGCTGGCGCCTAAAGATGCTAAGAATGTGGCCTCCATTTTCGATACGAAATACAGCGACCTGACCTTCTTCAGTGAAGGAGATTTCTACGCCACCCACTCTCTGCGCATGAAAACAACCGGCACGGATGAAGAGCCGGTGGAGATCTATTCCAACCAGAAATTCCGCGCCTATCCGAATGCCATTGGCGACAGGATCTACTTCTACACCAACCACGAGGCCCCCAACTTCAAGCTGATGGTGGCCGACAAGAGCAAAGCGGGTTTCGAAAACTGGAAGGTGCTGGTGCCCGAGAAGAAAGACGTGGTGTTGGAAAGCTATACCGTCACCGACGACTACCTGATCACTCAGGAAAAGAAGGACGTACTGAGCCGCCTGATGCTCTACGGCCTGAACGGCAAATTCATCAAAGAGATCGAAGCGCCGGAAGTGGGCAATGTTTCCTTCGTCAATTACAACCGCGACGTGGACGCCATCTTCGTGGGCCTGAGCACCTTCACCAGCCCCTCCAAGATCTTCCGCCTCGACCCGAAACAGCTGGAAGAGAAAAACCTGGAGTGGGAACTCTTCTACCAGCAGGAGGTGCCGGTAGAAACCGATGAGATCGAAGCGAAGATCGAATTCTACGAATCGAAGGACGGCGCCCGCGTGCCCATCTTTATCGTCCACAAAAAAGGCCTGGAGCCGGATGGCAATACCCCTACCCTGCTCTACGGCTACGGCGGTTTCAACAGCGGCATATCGCCCTCTTTCGTAGGCACCCGCGCCATGTTCATCAACCGCGGCGGCATCTACGCAGAAGCTGGTATCCGGGGAGGCGATGAATTTGGCGAACAGTGGCACGAAGACGGTATGATGTACAAAAAACAGAATACCTTTGACGACTTCATCGCCGCCGCCGAATACCTCATT
>CAYVVK010000802.1:0-3051 GCA_964454855.1 uncultured Phaeodactylibacter sp.
TGACTGCCACTCCTGGCGGGCCTGTTCATAGGCTTCGGCATGCTCCCAGTCTTTACCGTACTGGTCGTATTTCTTTCTTTTTTCGGGATCGCTCAGTACTTTATGTGCTTCATTGGCCTGTTTGAACTTCTTCTCCGCCTCTTTGTCCTCGGGGTTGAGGTCGGGATGATATTTGCGCGCCAGTTTGCGGTAGGCTTTTTTGATCTCCTCCTGTGAGGCATCTTTACTTACGCCCAGCACTTTATAATAGTCTATATATTCCATTCTGGTTTTTCTTGAATATTCGTTCTATGCTCTTTCTGAAAAACAAATGGTATGGGCCGGAAGTTTGGTGGGGGCGCAACGCCCATAGCCAGATTTAGGATTCAGGATTCAGGCATTTCGGATTTGTGCAACAGGCATGTCTGCCGGTAAAGTGCTCAGAGGCAACTGCCCTGCCCAACTTCCACTACCGCACAATAAGCAGCGGCACGCCCTTGATCCGCTCGGCCAGTTTTTCCGTGACGCTGCCGAAGAGGAAAGTTTCAAAGGGAGAGTGCCCGCGGGCGCCCATGATGATCAGGCTGCCCTCTTTTTCGAGGGCGAACTGCTGAATGTGGGCCGCGATGTCGCCGCGGGTATTTTCCACAAAGTTCATCTTTAAGCCCTCTTCATCGATATTGTGTTCCCGGATGAAACTATCGTAAGCCGTCTGCGCCGATTCCATGAGTATGCCGCGGTAGCCCTTTCCGGGTTTGGAGCGGGAGTAATACTCCTCCGGGGGAAGGTCTACGATATAGAGGCCCTGAATGGTGGCTTCGTCATTGCGGGCCTGCAGTGCTTTGGCGGCCTGCAGCGCGTGCAGGGAATGCGCGGAAAAATCCATTGGCACAATGATGTTGGTAACGTTCAGCGGCGGGCCGGCGGGGATAAAAAGGGTGCTGCATTTGCTGTTGCGCGCTACCCGCTTGGCCGTCACGCCGCTTCCTTCGCTTACCTCCTTTTTGCCCACCACCAGCAGGTCCGCCTCTTTGACTTCCACCCAGTGCAGCAGCTTCTCGTACGGCTTGCCTTCGATGACGTTGATGGAATATTCCAGGGCGGTATTTTCCCCGAAGGTTTCCTGGATATCGAAGCCGATCTTGTCCTGCACTTTTTCATCGACCGGGTATTCGGGGGCGAATAATTTCTGAAACTCCACCTCCACGTTTTCAGGAACGGCAAAGTCAGGCATGATGTGAACGAAATAAGCTTTCTCTATGCCCAGCATCTCTTCCTGAGCAGCCAGGTACTGCAGCAGGTGCTGGTCCATTGAAGAGAGGTCCAGGGCCACCAGTATACGGCGAAATTTTTGCATGGTTCAAATGTTATAGATGACAGCATCAGGTACATTGGCGCACTAATGTCTTTATAAAAACGCAAAAGCGCAAACAGAGGCCTCCCTATATGCGCTTTTATTGTTCAGATAATATCCCGTTTCCTTAGAGCACAGCTATGCGCTGATAATTGCGTTCCTGTTCTCTGGGCACATCGGTGAACGTCAGTTTCAGCACTCCGTTTTCGTAGGCAGCGTCTATCTTTTCCCTGCCTATGGAGTTTGCCAGTTTGAATTTGCGCTCGAAGGTGTCAAAGTTAAACTCCTCGACGATGTACTTTCCCTTCTGTTCCTTCGGCGAACTGGACTTCTCTCCGCGGATGGTCAGGATATCATCGGCTACCCGTACTTCCAGTTCCTCTTTTTTGAAACCGGGTACCAATACTTCCATTTCAAACAGCTTTCCGTCCTTGATGATGTTGACGGGGGGTATTTTTCTGTAGGGGATGTCAAAGGCGCTCCTTCCCAGAAAGTGGTTGGGGTCTATCAAACGGGCGTATTTCTCTCCCATTCGATCGAAGGCCCGGTTTTTGATATTAGGACGTATCATAGTTTATGATTTAGGTTTAGGGCAAAGGCAATTCTATGATGTCCTAAGTTAAAATTATATCACAAAGGGCACACTGCCTTTTGTCAATGTGCCCGGTTGACATTTATCAATGAGGCAGGCTTGTTTAAACCCGAGCCAGATGCCCGCGTTTTTTGTCCTATGCGTTGTATTTGCGCCAGGCTCCGGCAGGCAGGGCCCCGCTCAGACCGTCTGGCTAAACAGTTCCGCTTCGGGCTGTTTGCGCCAGTAGCGGGCGTCCAGCGCCAGGCATATGTTGCGAATGAATGGCCGCCCTTTGGGCGTCACTTTCAGCTGGAAGGGATAGCGTTTCACCAGCCCGTCCCGCTCCAGCGGCTCCATGCGCTCCAGGCCTTCGTATAGTGCTTCGCACTGGAATTCGGGCATATACCAGATGGTCTCATGGCGGCACATGATGTTGAGGATGTGTCCGCGCAGGATCTCATCCTCCTCGTTGAGCAGGTGGCCCTTCACGATGGGGAATTGCCCCTTTGAGGCCAGCTCCTGATAGCGTTCGATCTTTTTCTCGTTCTGTACGAAAGCATCCCAGCTGTCGCTGATGGCGGAAGCACCCAGCGCCAGGCTGAGGCCGGTATAGAAGGGGGTGTAGCCCATGAAGTTGCGGTGCAGCGCCCCCGTCTCCATGGCCTTGTAGAGGCTGTCCTTGGGGAGGGCGAAGTGGTCCATGCCGATCTCGATGTATCCGGCATCTTCCAGCAGTTTCCGGCCCAGCTCGTAGAGGGCCCGCTTGTCCTCCCCCTGCGGAAGGTCGGCTTCCGAGTAGGCCCGCTGGCTGGGCTTTATCCAGGGCACGTGGGCATAGCTGTAGAAAGCGATGCGTTCGGGCAGCAGGGCCCTGACTTTGCGGACGGTTTCCCGGATGTGTGCTTTGGTCTGCAGGGGCAGGCCGAATATCAGGTCGTAGTTGATGGATTCATACCCCAGCAGGCGGGCCTGCCGCGTCACGCGGTGCACATCCTCGAAAGTTTGCCGGCGGTTGATGATCTCCAGTATCTCGGGAGCAAAATCCTGGATGCCGATGCTGATGCGGCGGAAGCCCAGCTCCCCCAGCACCCCAGGGCTGTTAAGTTCTTTGAAAGAGTTATATTAGCGCCAAATCTTATTTGGT
>CAYVVK010000803.1:0-3048 GCA_964454855.1 uncultured Phaeodactylibacter sp.
GCCCACTGCCCGCTGCCCACTGCCTCACTGCCTCACCCCCCCAACTCCTGCAGCCGAGCCTGTATCCTCTTCCACTCCTCGCGCTTTTCCACCACCACCGGCGGAGCCGCCCGTTCCAGGCAATCTGTCAGGGCGCAGCGCTCGCAGGTTTTGTTCACCTTGCGGATCTGAATGGCGGGGTCGTCGTAGAAGCCGATCTTTTCTTTAACCTCATCGGTGGCCAGCAGGCCTATGGTTACGCTCACATTGCGGTTGGGCGTGGGATAGGCCGGCCGGGCGATGGTCAGGCAGAGGTATTCGTCGACGGTGTTTATATAGCGCGAGCGCTGGGCGCGCACGATGGTGTCCACATATTTTCCCTCCCGCTGCATCTGGTTGAGGTCTTTGAGCAGGGAAAGGGAGACCCAGCGGCGGCAGTAATGTTCGAACAGCGCGTTGCCATGCGGATGGTGGCGGCGGTTGAGGTGGAGTTCCTTATCGATCTCAAAGACGTCGCGTTCGGGCTCGTGGGTGAAGCGCAGAAAAAACAGCTTGCCCATATTGAAGAAGCGGGGCAGGATATTGGTGAGCCGGTGGTAGAACATCTCCGGCGTGGACTCATACTTTTTCATGATGCTCAGAAAGGCCTCTCCGTCCCAGCGTTCCTTATTGAAAAAGGCACGGATATCCTGCACAAAGAAATCGCGGGGGATGTGTAGGGCCACGGAGAAATAGATGGCCTTGCTGTGGTTGATCACTTCCTCGAACACCCTTCCCCGCAGCAGCGAGGAGGTGTTGGCGCGCTCTTTGATCTCCAGGAAATTGAAGCCGAGCTCTTTGCCAAACTGAAAGGCGCGCTGCATGGGCGTCAGTTTGCTGTTGAGCAGCAGGCGTTTTTCCCCGGGTACGAACACAGAACGCAGTTTTTGTAATTCGGGATATGCATCCAGGCCGTTCTCTACGATCTCATAGCCGTAGTGCGATTCCAGGATGCCCTTCAGCTGATCGGCGGAAAGGGGGCGGCCGGAGGGAATGTCATGCAGCTCCGCAAAGCGGATAACGGCCGCTTCCAGTTCTTCGAAGTAATTGTTGTGCAATTCGAGATAGGCACGCAGGGCGCCGAAGTAGAAGTTCTCTTCCTTCAGGGCGTAATTGCGCGACAATTCCAGCAGGGTGGAAATGAAGGCGCCTACCCGCACCGGGGCATTGGCAATGATCTCCACCACTTTCGATAGCTCGATGCCGAAGAGGTCGAGCGGCAGTTCGTTGAGGAAGTTGGATTGCAGCAATTCTCCCAGGGGGGCCATGCTCTTGCTCAGCTCGCCGGAGGCCAGTTTTTCATGGCTCACTCCCAATGCCTCGGCCAGCGCTTCTATTTTGTCTTCCTTCGGATACTTTTTTCCCTTCTCGATCTCGTTGAGATAAGAGACCGACATGCGGGAGCTCTTGGAAAGGTCTGCAAAAGAGAGGCCCTGCGCATGTCGCAACTGCTTCACTTTCAGGCCAAAAAGTATTCGCTCGTTCTGTGTTTTTGTACTCATACGGGCTAAAAATAACTTTATTCAGCGAATATTCGCAAATAAAGAGGCGGCTTAACGAATTGCCGGATGTTTTTTATCTTCCCCCGCCATTATTAATAATTCAAGTTGCGGATTATCCCCGGAGCTTGACATTGGTACTTTGCTTTCGGGAGTTATGGAACGCGGAGCGGCAGAAATTGCCCATGAAGAAGGATAATCCGGACTTGCTGGCAGCCGCTCGCGCATATCTGCAACTTACATTAAAAATATGAAGCGACAATACCTGCAACGCGCGGCAACATTCGAAACGGAAGCCGCCGCGCTCGAGAAAAAATACAACCGCTATTCGCTCGTCCGGCTGCTTCTTTTCCTTGCGGCGGTAGGCCTGGGCATTTATCTATGGACGGCTGTGCACGCCCTGGTAGGCGCGGCTTTTGTGCTCCTGTTCCTTTATGCTTTCTACCGCTTTATCCTCTGGCATCAGGACATTCAGGACCAGGAGCGGCACTACCGGTACCTGGCGCAGGCCAACCATTGGGAGGCGGATTGCCTGGATCACCATTTTTCGGACTTCGAAAACGGGCAGGAATACCTGGAAGCGGAGCATCCCTATTCGCTCGACCTGGACCTCTTCGGAGCGCATTCTTTCTTCCAGTACATCAACCGTTGCAGCACAGCTCTGGGCCGGCAGCGGCTGGCAGCCTTCCTGCAGTCGCCGGCGGCGGCGCAGGAGATACTGCAACGGCAGGGCGCCATCGCAGAGCTCCGGGAAATGCTGGAATGGCGGCAGCACTTCCAGGCCTACGGCATGGAAACGGAGGATAGCCTCAGCCACGTGGAGCTGCTTAGAAAATGGCTGGCGGCCCCCGCTTTCGTGGCCAACAACCGCTGGCTGAAAGCCGCCCTTTATCTGACACCCTTATGGGTGCTGGCAGGCATCGTGCTATTCATCCTCTACCTGCCCTGGTACCTGGCCCTCCTTTTTCTGCTGCCTCCGGCCTGGATACTGAACCGGACGAAGGAGCAGGTAGACAAAACGCACATACAGACCACGCATGCGGAAAAAACGCTGGCCTATTACGCCCGCCTCATCCGGCATATTGAAAAGCAGGAGTTTTCTTCGCCTCTGCTACAGGGCCTGCACGCCAAATTTGAACCCCGGGAGCAGAAGCTGGCCTCTGAGGACATACACCGCCTGTCTTACATCATCGGGCAGCTCAATGTGCGCTACAACGTCTTTGCCGTCCTGCTTAACCTCTCCGGCCTGTGGGACCTGCAGTGGGTGTACCGGCTGGAGCAATGGAAGGGGAGGCAGCGCGAGCACCTGCCACGCTGGTTCGAGGCCCTGGCGGATTTCGAGGCCCTGAGCAGCCTGGCCAACCTGCATTACAACAATCCCGAATGGATATTTCCCACCATCCACGAAAAGCCCGTACTGGAAGCCACCGCCCTGGGCCATCCGCTCATCCACCGCGATGAACGGGTATGCAACGACATCAGCGTGCCCACCGACGGCCACATCAAACTGATCACCGGCTCCAATATGGCA
>CAYVVK010000804.1:0-3047 GCA_964454855.1 uncultured Phaeodactylibacter sp.
CACTGCAAACTGCTCACTGCAAACTGCTCACTGCAAACTGCTCACTGCAAACTGCGGAGGCGGCGTCAGCACATCCGCCGGGAATAGGCCACAAAGGCGGTTGGTGAGAAAAGTTCGGAAGACAAAGGTTGGGGCCTGCTTCCTAAGCCTTATAAGTAATGTAGAAACGGTGAATTTGGAAAAGAGCCGTTCGAGCAGTGCCTGTTTTTCGGGAACATCTTCGGGGCCATGCCCCAGGAGGTGTTCATACTCTACCGTGCGAACCGGATCTGTAATGGAAAACAGGACTTCCCGGCCATCAATCTCCTCTGAGAAAAAAAAGTGGTTGCCATAGCCGATGAACCTGGGGTCGAATTCGGCTTCCTCCAGTTTCCGAAGGCGGATCTCAAAGCCTATTTTCTCTTTTAGGCGGGAAGCCACCTGGGCCTCGCGCTCGTCCATCTGGTGCTTCAGTTCGGTGGAGTAGGCGATCCGGAAATAAAGATGCCCTGCCATCCATTGGAAGGCGATGGCCAGTGCCAGCAGAAAGGGAATCAAGGTTCTCATAGGTGACTCGGGCAATAAGTAGAAAGAAAGATAGGGATTTTTTTTCTGTTTCTTTTCCGGAATCCGGAGAAAGTGGGCTGCCATAGTCCGGGAACGGTTTCTTAAAGGCCGGCTAAAAATCATTCTCAGAGCAGGTTGCTGCCTCTCACTGAGCCCGGCTGTCTGATGAAGGCAGCTCTTTTTTTGATTCCAAAACAATCTTTCAGTTCTCCCCCGGCCGGAAGATAGCTGCTGCGGATGGCGAGTGGCCCGCTTTTTCCGACGGAGGCCTGTATACTACCGCCGAGGACCTTTATCGCTTCGCCCGCGCCCTTCAGGAAGGCAAACTCCTGAAAGCCGAAACCCGAAAGCTGATGTTACATCCGGAATTGTCGCGGCCCGGAGCGGGTTATGCCTATGGCTTTGCAGTGGATAGCCTGCCCTGGGGTGAGGCCTACGGACACGGGGGCGGTGGCAAGGCCTTTACGGCCAACATGCGCATAGGCAGTGACGGCCACATCATTATTGTCCTGGCCAATCGCCGGATCTGGCTGAAGCCGATGTTCGACAAAATTTTTGCTGTACTGCACGGTGAACGGCCTGATCCGATCCGGCGGACGGCAGACCTGTTCCTCGTCAAAGAGATCGAAAAGCAGGGAGCAGAGGCCATATGTGCGGAGCTGAACCGTTTTCTGGAAAGCCATGGCTATCCTGCCCCGAAGTCGCCATCGGACCTGCTGCGCGCCAGCGATATGCTGGGCCGCATTGAGTTGCAAGCGGAAGCCATCCTGATGGCTGAAACTATCGCACAGGTATTTCTTCTCGATAATGCATATGCCTGGGCCAATCTCGGAGAGTTGTGTTTTCAGCAAAAGGACGAGAACAAAGCCGCTATGTATTTCCAAAAGGCCCTGGAACTTGACCCCGAAGACAGCTTTGCCAGAATGCGTCTGGAAGCACTGAATAGAACCGGCCGGTAGCACTTATCAGAAGGCAGGCCCGAAGCTGGCCTGCAAACGGCTTCTAAAGCAGGAATTGTGGCTGATTGGCCTAAAGTTATGTATGTTTACCCCGGAAAGAGTGGCCCCGGCCACTTTTTCCGTCTGTTGAACGCAAAACAAACAACATACATGCTCGACCTTTTGATCCTGCTCGCAGGCTTTGTACTGCTCGTTTTCGGCGCCAGCATGCTGGTGGATAGCGCGGCATCACTGGCCAAGCGCCTGGAGGTGCCCAATATCGTGATCGGCCTGACCATTGTGGCCTTCGGCACCTCCTCCCCGGAGCTGGCGGTCAATCTTATGGCGGCGGCCTCTCAGAATGTGGACATCGTGCTGGGTAATGTCGTGGGTAGCAACATCCTCAACATTTTCCTCATTCTGGGCATCTCCGCCCTTTATGCTCCTTTGACGGTCAAATCCAACACCACCTGGATAGAGGTGCCCCTGGCCTTCCTGGCGGCCCTGCTGGTGCTGGTGGCTGCCGAAGACCGCTTTCTGGACCAGGCCACGGCCAATGTCATCACCCGCTCGGAGGGGATTGTCCTGCTGTTTTTCTTTGTCATTTTCCTGGTGTACACCTTTCAGCTCGTACGGCGCAGCAGGGTAGAAGAGCCGCTGGAAGTAAAGGAATATACGCTGACGAAAGCCATTCTTTTTATCATCCTGGGGCTGGCGCTGCTTGTTCTGGGCGGCCGTTTCATCGTGGACGGCGCCACCGGCATCGCCCGGCTGCTGGGCATGTCGGACCGGCTCATCGGCCTGACGGTGGTCTCCATCGGCACCTCTCTGCCGGAGCTGGCGACCAGCATCGTGGCGGCCCGCCGGAAGAATACGGATATGGCCATCGGCAATGTGGTGGGTTCCAACATCTTCAACATTTTTTTCGTGCTGGGCGCTTCCGCCATCGTTTTCCCGATAAGCGTGCCGCCCGCCGCCCGCTTCGACTTGTTGGTGAACATCCTGGCCAGCGCCCTGCTGTTCGTCTTTATTTTTACGGGTAAAGGACATCGGTTGGAACGCTGGGAAGGGGGGCTTTTCCTGGGCTTGTATATGGGGTATCTGGCCTATCTGTTGCTTGCTGGGTAGATGTGTCGTGCCTGCAGGCTGGGGACTAGAGGAGTAGCTATGGTTCAAGCCAGGGCACGGTGGGAAACCGTACCCTGGCACCGTACCCTGGGTTTTACCCCTAAACCGGAAGCCGGATCACAAACTCGGTGTACTCGCCCGGTTCGCTCTGTACTTCCAGGCTGCCCTGATGCTGCTGGCTGATGATCTCATGGCTGATGGACAGGCCCAGGCCGGTATGGCCCGCGCCGGTAGGTTTGGTGGTGAAGAAGGGTTCGAAGATCTTTTCCTGTACTTCGGAAGAAATACCCGGGCCATTATCGCGAATGCGGAGTTCGATCATATCGCCTTGCTGTCGGCTGCTGATGGCGATGGATGGGGTGTAATCATCGTCCATTTCCTGCTGTTTCTGGTGGACGGCATAGCAGGCGTTGTTGAAGATGTTGAGCAATACCC
>CAYVVK010000805.1:0-3040 GCA_964454855.1 uncultured Phaeodactylibacter sp.
TGGTCGGTAGAGTACCTGCCGGCCAGGCGGCTGGTGCGCTTCGGCACCTATGGGCGGGGGATCTGGGATTTCCAGATCGAGGAGATTTCCGAAATAGCGGCGGCCAATGATAAGGCTGCCTTTCGCTTATTTCCCAATCCTGCTTCTGATCAGATACAACTCGAATTGCCGGAAGGAATGTGGCGGCTTGAGCTGAGCAATGCAGAGGGGCAGCTACTGGCGGGGCGCTCCGGGCAGGCTGGCGAGGTAAAGCTGAATGTCAGCCACTTTCCCCGGGGTTTGTATTTCCTGACGGCCTATTCCGGAAAGGAGAAGATCATCCGGAAGCTGCTGCTGCAGTAAGCTCAGGTGATCGGCTCCGGTTCCGTATGGCCCTCTCCCACCACAGTTTTATAAAGTTGCATCATCTGTTGGGCAAGGGGTTCGCCACGGAACTGCCGGGCGTGCTTAAAGCCCTGTTCGATGAGGCGCTGGCGGTAGGCCTCATCGCTAAGTACCTTTTCTATGCCTTCCGCAATGTCCTTCGGGTCGGAAGGATCTACCAGATGGGCACCCGGGCCGCCGGCTTCGGGCAGGGAAGAACGGCCGGAAGTAATGACCGGTGTTTTACTGAAGAGAGATTCCAGGATGGGAATGCCGAAACCTTCGTAGAAGGAAGGATAGAGAAAAAGAGCCGCTTTCTGGTAAACGGCAGGCAGGTCGTCGAAGGCTACGTCAATGAAGTGCACCTGCTGGCTGATGCCTTTTTCGTGAATGTATTCCAGCACCTTGTTTTTGTACGCGCCCCCTTTGCCCACCACCACCAGCGGCAGCCGGTAAGATTCCGGCAATTCCCAGAGGGCCTTGATGATACCCAAAAGGTTTTTCCGCTCGGTGATCGAACCCACGGTAAGCAGGTATTCCTCAGGTAATTGATAGCGTCGCTGAGCGGAATCAATGGTCTTCTGGGATTTTTCCATCATGTAGCGCTCATGGCAGGACTGGTAGATGACGGATATTTTCTCCGGGGGAATGTCATAGAATTCGATGATGTCCTGTTTGGTGCTTTTACTGATGGCCACGATATGGTCGGCATGGCGGCAGGCGTAGCTGAATTTGAGGTCGTATATCTTGCGGTCTATCAGGGGGTAGTGTTCGGGATATCTTTTGAAGACCAGGTCGTGGATGGTCACTATGGAGGGGATCCCCGTTTTGTGGATGCCCAGGGGTATTTCGTGGCTCAGTCCGTGAAAGAGCTGCACTTTGTGGCGGCGCAGGTCGCGCCGGATGCCATAAGTGCGCCAGAAAGCGCCCGGCCCCCGCTTGGGCATTTGCACGTTGAACAAGGGGCTATTGAGGAAGAAGCGCGTTTCTTCATTTTTTGTGATCCGGGGCGTATAGAGGAAGTAGGCATTGTCGGGATAGTACTCCGCCAGGTTGGCCAGCAGGGTGCGGCTGTAGTTGCCCAGCCCGGTAAAGTTGTTAAACAAACGTTTAGCGTCGTATCCTATGCGTAGCATTTAGCAGCTTGTGGGTTTAGGCCATAAATTCTGAAAAATATCGGCGATTCCATAAAAAAACTCCAATGAACAGCATTTGCCCATTGGAGTCCTGCTTTTTTTTATAAACGGCAGCTTATACCGCGAAGCTCTCTCCGCAGGCGCAGGTGCGGGAGGCATTGGGGTTGTTGAAGTGAAAGCCCTGGCCATCCAGCCCACCGGAGAACTCCATGGTGGTATTGCAGAGGTAGAGAAAACTGCGCAGGTCGGTAACTACTTTCACGCCATTATCTTCAAAGGCCTGGTCGTCATCCTTGGGTTCATTGGAGAATTCCATTTGATAGGAAAGCCCCGAACAGCCGCCGCTGGTCACCCAAACGCGGACGAAGTAGTCTTTGCCGTAGCCTTTCTGCCGGCGGATCTCATCAATTTTAGTTTTAGCACTTTCGGCGACGAAAATCATAGTTATTCCTGTTTTAATGTACCAAGATAGTAACACCATACAAAGAATGCAAGTTCAATTGGTGGCGAAGTGGTAATTAGTGTTCATCCGTATTCACTACCACCGCTCCCTTTACCTTTTGCGGTTTTATCTTTTGACTTCTATTCCTTCTTTAAACATCTCCCAAACCGGGCTCATGGCCCTGACTTTCTCTACTCCCGCTTTCACTGCCGCTATCGCCTCATCGATATGGGCTTCCGTGGTGAAGCGGCCCAGGCTGAAGCGCAGGGAGCTGTGCGCCATGTCGCTGCTTCGGCCCATGGCCGTGAGCACATGTGAGGGTTCGACGGAGGCGGAAGTACAGGCTGAACCGGAAGAGAGCGCAATGCGCTGGTTGAACGTCATCATGATACTTTCCGCCTCGGCATGGCGGAAGGTAATGTTGGATACGTGGTGCAGGCGCTGTTCCGGGTGCCCGTTGAGGTAAGCCTCTTCGACCTCACCTAGCAAAGCCTGCTCCAGTTTATCGCGCCATTTTTGGAGGCGCTCTCCTTCCTTTATCATTTCCTGCTGCGCCAGCTCGGCGGCTTTGCCGAAGCCAACGATACCCGGCACATTGAGCGTGCCCGAGCGCATGCCTCTTTCGTGGCCTCCCCCGTCGATCTGCGGGGCGATCTTGACGCGGGGCTGCCGGCTGCGCACGTATAGCGCCCCTATGCCCTTGGGGCCGTACATTTTATGGGCGGTAAAGGCCAAAAGGTGTACGCCGGCCTCCCGGGGATCTACCGGTATCTTGCCTACGGCCTGGGTGGCGTCGCTCATCAGCAGGGTGCCGTGTTTGTCGCAGAGCTGGCCGATGGCCTGCATGGGCTGTATCACACCTGTTTCGTTGTTGGCCCACATGACGGCCACCAGGACGGTATCGGGCCGGATGGCGGCGTCGAGCTTTTCCAGGTTTACCAGCCCGTCTTCTTCTACATCCAAATACGTAACCTCGCCGCCCATCTTTTCGATGTGGGCGCAGGCGTCCAGCACAGCCTTGTGTTCCGTTTTCAAGGTGACGATGTGGCGGCCCTTGCGGTGGTAGAGTTCGAAGACGCCCTTCAGCGCCAGGTTGTCC
>CAYVVK010000806.1:0-3034 GCA_964454855.1 uncultured Phaeodactylibacter sp.
TTCAGCAGCAGGTCCACATATTCCTCATCCAGAAGGAGGCGGCCGCTCATGGCCGGCTCCCCGATCCGGACGGCCTCCAGGCCGAGTATCTTTCTCTGGTTGAAAGGGTGTTCGGCTTCCAATATATCGCGCACCTCAAGGCGTTTCCCGAGATCGCCGCCCGCCAGCAGAAAGAGCACCGTATCGCCGGTGGGCATCATACCGCGGTGATGCTTGCCCTTCACCCCCCCCAGTTCCGGGAATTCGCCCGACTGGGGCAGGGCTTCCAGGATGATGCGCTCAAAGAAATCGGGAATGGCGTGAGGCACCAGCGCCAGGAGGAGTACCAGGCGTTCTTCCTCGTTCATCGGAAAGCCGGCGGCCTGGTCGAGAAACTGCCGGGAGGCTTCGTCTGTGTAGGCCGGCAATACGAAAGGCTCTTCTGTTTTACCGAAGTGGGATTGCAGGCGCAGCTGCACTACCCGGGCGAGGTGGTGGAAGGCGGTAGTAAGGTGGTAGGTGTTGTGCATCTCTGTATTATATAATTAATACTACTTTGTTACTTTAAAATGAAGCCGCGTAGCGGCGATAGACAATAGCCTGGAGCGTGAGCTCCAGGACTATTTAGAGGGGATTAGGGAGCTGCGTAGCTGCGACAGAAGCTCTGCCGCAGCTACGCAGCTGAAAACCCGTTGTACAATTTGATCCTGGAGCTTACGCTCCAGGCTATTTTCCGTCGGCGCGCTGCGGCTTTCCTAAAGTGACAAAGTAGTATTAAGTCTGCGGAAGATTTCTTCTAACGATCGGCCAGAGGTTATCCGGAAAAAAGTCCTCTGCCATTTTCGAGAGAAGAAGTTGTATCTCAGCATCGACCTGCTGAAATTTTTGATATTGCCAGTAACAAAAAATGAGCCCTGCATTCCAGGAGCCGGCATAGTCGCCCTTTTTTCGCAGGGTGTCCATCAATTCGAAATGCGTATTTCCACTATACTGTTCCCCTGCCTCGACCATGTGGTTAGTGGCGGACTCCCAGCTATTTCCATCAGCTTTAGAAAGCTTTTCCTTGTAGGCGTTGGCAATGAGTAACGGCGCACCGTGTTTTTTTGAGGCCAAACCGGAGTATTCGTTTACACCGTTCAGGTCAGACCATTGGGAATCGTGACCGGTCGGTATCTTTACGGCATCTTTCAGTAGTTCCGTTCGATCGGGTTTTCCTTCGGGGAAGCCCATCAGTCCGGCCACCAGTTGTAGCGGTTGTTTCCATTTGGAGGAAGATAAATCGTGGTACTCTTCGGACCAACCTGTGGCGGCAATTTTTTTGATGACTTTCTGAAATAAGCCCCGGTCAGAGTCAGGTGCGGCGGCTGTAAATGCCGCGGGCAATGCATCTGTCCAGAGCATTCCTTCCAGGTCGTTGCAAAGCGACTTCTTGAATTTATCCAGTTCGAGAAAGCCCCTCACCGCTTCCAGGCTATCCTCACCGCCTAATGCCTGATGCAGGCCGGTCAGCTCTTTCCATTCTTCTTCTTTCTTACCGACCCAGTTTTCCCATTTGGCAGAAGGCGCATTGACCAGGTTGGTCACGATCCAGGTGGGCGCGAAATTTGATAGGTCTTCGCATATCATCATAGATTCCCCGTGCACGAAATTAGTCACCACTACTACTACGTCTTCTGACTCCGGATCACCTCTCAACGCAATACAGTGTACCTGATCGACAACCACCAGCGGAAGGCAATCGATCAGACCGGTGGTAGCAAAGCGGCTACTCCACTGCTTTTCCTGAGCTATCAGGTCCAGGCCCAGATGCTTTTTTAGTTTGGATGCCTGTTCTGATAGCGCAATTTTCAGCCTTTGCAATTTTGCTTCTGAACTCCTGTGCATATCTTTCGCTTTACTCGATCAAACCTTCCTCTTTCCAGGTCTTCCCCGCTTCGTCGTCAATCTTTTTGAATTCATTCATCCTTTCTTCATAAGGACCATCCAGGATCGTGTTCTCCAAGGCTCTTTCCACTGCTGCTTTCCCCTGGGTCAGGCTATCTCTGAATGCTTCCTTCTTGACTTTTCTGAGCAGTCTTTCTTCTTCGGTCAGCGCCTCTTCGGAGGCATTTCCTTCTATAGTTTCCTGACTTTCCTTCAGCTCTTCGATCAGCGATTCAGCTTCTGCCTGTTCGGCTTCCGCTATCTCTCTTTCCGCAATTTTCGTTCGAATTTCTTCCACAAACTGATCCAGGGTCTTTCCGGTTGGATTGACCGCGATGTCCTGACCGGCAATATTAATGATCCTGGTTGTCTCTCTCTGAGCCTTTTCATCGATGGCGGCTATGGCGGCCTCGATCTCGTCTTTCATGGCGGCGGCGTGCACCGCGACGCCTCCGGAGTTCTGATGGGTTACCCGGTGCAAAGAGATGGCCGACAGCCGGTTGCCGCTACTGTTGCTTTCGATTGCCGCCGCTTTATTCCTCAGGTCCTGAGCGACATCGCGGGCAGCCTGCGAACCTTTGGTCGACAGGACCGCGGCGGTGTTCCGCATCTCTCTGCCGAAAGACTGTGCCAGTTCCTTGGGTGGTACATGGTGGGATTCACGGGTAGAGCCGTCCGATTGCGAGACCTGACCGATCGGATGGGGTCCTACGACTACCGGGCCATATTCGGGCAATCCATCCAGGATATCGGTCACTTTGAATTCGGCTCCGTAAGTTTCCAGTGCAGTTTTGGTAGCCCGGCTGAATTCCCGCAGCTTGGATCTGTCTACGTCACCTCCTCCCGTCAATTCGGCAAATATCTTATCCAGTAAGCTCTTCATTTTCTGGATGGCCGTTTTGGCTTCCTGTGCTTCGGCAGCCTTTTCATATTCATTCAACACTTCCGATGCCGAATCCAGTTGAGCTTGATAATCTCCACCATTGCTGTGCAGCAAGACCTTGTCTTCCTTTATCTGAATGACCAACTGGTGTGTTTTACCGTTTATGCTCAGCTCTTCGGTAATTTCATTGGACTCCTCCTCCCCAAACAACTCAAACAAGCGCTTCAGCTGCCCTTTCAGCACGGCCTC